>NZ_JBEXSI010000010.1:0-166969 GCF_040613515.1 Streptomyces sp. NPDC006261 | reverse complement strand
GACCTCAAGGGCCGGGTCGCCGGGCACCGCCTCGACCTGGTCGTCACCAGCCGCGAGGCCTACCTCCGGCTGGCTGGCCGATCCGGAGCTGCGCGCCCGGCTCGGCGGGGCGGGCCGGGCGCGGGTGCTGGCCAACTTCACCTGGGCCCGGGCGGCCGCCGGAACGGCCGAGCTGTACCGTCAGGCGATCGCCGTCCGCGGAGCCCGCAGGTGACTGCGCCGTACCCGCAGGTGCACGTGACCGCGAATCCGCTTCTCTGAACCCGTACCTCCGACCTCGAAGGCAGGCCCTCGTGCTGACCGTCGACTTCACCCGCTTCCCGCTCGCCGCAGGCGACCGAGTGCTCGACCTGGGCTGCGGTGCCGGCCGGCATGCCTTCGAGTGCTACCGGCGCGGCGCACAGGTGGTGGCCCTCGACCAGAACGGCGAGGAGATCCGCGAGGTCGCCAAGTGGTTCGCCGCGATGAAGGAGGCCGGGGAGGCCCCCGAGGGCGCCACCGCCACCGCGATGGAGGGCGACGCCCTCAACCTGCCCTTCCCCGACGACTCCTTCGACGTCGTGATCATCTCCGAGGTCATGGAGCACATCCCGGACGACAAGGGCGTCCTCGCCGAGATGGTCCGGGTCCTCAAGCCGGGTGGCCGCATCGCCATCACCGTCCCGCGCTACGGCCCCGAGAAGATCTGCTGGACCCTCTCCGACGCCTACCACGAGGTCGAGGGCGGCCACATCCGCATCTACAAGGCCGACCAGCTCCTCGCCCGCATCCGCGAGGCCGGACTCAAGCCGTACGGCACCCACCACGCCCACGCCCTGCACTCGCCGTACTGGTGGCTCAAGTGCGCCTTCGGCGTCGACAACGACAAGGCGCTGCCCGTGCGGGCGTACCACAAGCTGCTGGTCTGGGACATCATGAAGAAGCCGCTCGCCACCCGGGTCGCCGAGCAGCTGCTCAACCCGGTCGTCGGCAAGAGCTTCGTCGCGTACGCCACCAAGCCGCACCTTCCGAAGGCGCAGGCGTGAGCACTCCCGAACAGACCGAGCACCTGGTCCTTCCCGGGGTCCTGACCGCCGCCGAGGCCGCCGAGACCGTCGCCGCACTCGCCGCCGTACAGCGCGAGGACGGGGCGCTGCCCTGGTTCCGGGGCCACCACCTCGACCCGTGGGACCACACCGAGGCAGCGATGGCGCTGGACGCGGCCGGCGAGCACGAGGCGGCGGAGCGCGCCTACGAGTGGCTGGCCCGCCACCAGAACCCGGACGGCTCCTGGTACGCCGCCTACCACGACGGGGATCCGCAGCGGCCGACCGACCGCAGCCGCGAGACCAACTTCTGTGCGTACGTGGCCGTCGGAGTCTGGCACCACTACCTGGCCACCGGGGACGACGCGTTCGTCGACCGGATGTGGCCCACGGTCTTCGCGGCGATCGAGTTCGTCCTCCAACTCCAGCAGCCCGGCGGGCAGATCGGGTGGAAGCGGGAGGCCGACGGGACGCCGGTGAACGACGCGCTGCTGACCGGGTCGTCCTCCGTCCACCAGGCGCTGCGCTGTGCGCTCGCCATCGCCGAGCGGCGCGAAGAGCCGCAGCCCGACTGGGAGTTGGCGACCGGGGCGCTCGCCCACGCGATCCGCAACCACCCCGAGCGCTTCCTCGACAAGAACCGCTACTCGATGGACTGGTACTACCCGGTGCTCGGCGGCGCCGTCAGCGGGGCCGAGGCCACCGCCCGCATCCAGCAGGGCTGGGACCGCTTCGTCGTTCCCGGCCTCGGGGTGCGCTGCGTGCTGCCCAACCCCTGGGTGACCGGCGGCGAGAGCTGCGAACTCGCCCTCGCCCTCTGGGTGACGGGGGAGTCGGACCGGGCCCTGGAGGTCCTCCAGTCGATCCAGCACCTGCGGGCCGAGGGCGGGCTGTACTGGACGGGGTACGTCTTCGAGGGCAACAAGGCCTTCTGGCCCGAGGAGCTCACCACCTGGACGGCGGGCTCCCTGCTGCTGGCGGTGGCCGCACTCGGGGGGGACGAGGCGACCACCGCGGTCTTCTCCGGCGAACGGCTGCCGGTCGGCCTGGAGCCGGACTGCTGCCGCTGAGCGTGGTCCCGGTGCGGCCGGCCCGTCGTCAGCGGCGGATCCGGCCCGCCACCGCGTGCCCGATGAACAGGTAGACCACGGCCGCGAGACCGTAACCGGCCACGACCCGCGCCCACGCCGCGTCGAACGTGAACAGGTCGTACGACCAGCCGGCCAGCCAGGTGGCGGCGTCGTGCACCCACTGCACGAAGTCGTTGCTCCGGTTGGCGTCCAGCAGGTACATCAGGATCCAGAGAATGATGATGAAGGCCAGGATGTCGGCCACGGCGGCGATGATCCGGGCGGCTGGACTGCTGCCTGTACGGGTTCTGGGAGACATGGAATCCTCGTTACCGCTTTACCCAGCGTGAAACCCGAATGGCGGTACCGGGTGGCGGGCCCTGCGGGGCCGGGGGAGCCCGGCCGGGAGTGCCGAGGTTCGTCACTCACCGTGAGGCGCACAGCCCGGGAGGCCGCCGTGACCCGTTCCGCACCGCTCCGCCGGCTGCTGATCACACGCGGTCGGATATCCAGATGATCAACTTCCGCGGCGCGGCTAGGGTCCCCGGCATGACACTTCTTTCTTACGACCGTTACTGCGGCGAGATCCTTGCTCAGACCGACGCCCTGCGTGCGACGCTCCAGGGCGCGGACCTGACCGAGAACGTCCCCTCCTGCCCCGACTGGAACCTGCGGCAGCTCGCCGTGCATGTCGGCGGCGCCCACCGCTGGGTCGGGGCGATCGTGCGAGGGCGGGCCACCGAGGACGTGCCGGAGGAGAAGGTGCCGGGCGCCGCGGGGCCCGGGAGCGACGACCCGGCCGCGCTGGACGCCTGGCTGGCCGAGGGGGCGGCCGCCACCGTCGCCGCGCTGCGGGAGGCGGGACCGGACGCCGAGGTGTGGACCTGGGCGTGGGAGCGGCGTCCGGCGTTCTGGGCGCGGCGCATGACGCACGAGACGGTGGTGCACCGGGCGGACGCGGCGCTCGCCGCGCGGGTCCCGTACACGGTCGACCCCGAGGTGGCCGCCGACACCATCGAGGAGTGGCTGCGGATCGTCTCCTTCGCCCAGGAGGGCGGTGACCCGGAGGCGGACGAACTGCGTGGCGGCGGGCGCTCGTTGCACCTGCACGCCACCGACGTACCCGGGGCGGAGTGGCTGATCGAGTTCGGCGAGGACCGCTTCACCTGGCGGCACGACCACGGGAAGGCGACGGTAGCCCTGCGCGGTCCGCTCACCGATCTGATGCTCGTCTTCAACCGCCGCCTGGAGCCGACGAGCGAGCGGGTCGAGGTGCTCGGCGACGCGGAGCTGCTGGACTTCTGGCTGGACCGGTCGTCGTTCGGGTGAGCGGCCAGCGGTCGCTCAAGCGCTGAGCTCCGCCATGACCCGCAGCGTGTGCGCGTCCGGGGCGGTGACCAGCAGGTCGGTCACGGGGCCCTTGCGCCACTCCGCGAGCTTCTCCGCGATCCGGGCGCGCGGGCCCACCAGGGAGACCTCGTCGGCGAAGGCGTCCGGGACCGCGTGTACCGCCTCCTCCCTGCGGCCCTGGAGGAACAGGTCCTGGATCCGCCGCGCCTCCTCCTCGAACCCCATCCGCGCCAGCAGATCCGCGTGGAAGTTGCGGGCCGCGTGCCCCATCCCGCCGATGTAGAAGCCGAGCATCGCCTTCACCGGCAGCAGCCCCTCCGCCACGTCGTCGCAGACGTGCGCGCGGGCCATCGGCGCGATCATGAAGCCCTCACGGAGTCCGGTGAGCGAGGCCGCGTACACGTGCGTGCGGTGCGGTGACCAGTAGAGGGGGAGCCAGCCGTCGGCGATCGCCACCGTCTGGGCGATGTTCTTCGGGCCCTCCGCGCCCAGCAGGACGGGGAGCGACGAGCGCAGCGGGTGCGTGATGGCTTTGAGCGGTCTGCCGAGGCCGGTGCCGTCCGGGCCGGTGTACGGGTGGGAGTGGAAGCGGCCCGCCATCTCCACCGGAGCCTGCCGGGCCAGCACCTGGCGGATCACCTCGACGTATTCGCGGGTCGCGGTCAGCGGGCTCTTCGGGAACGGCCGCCCGTACCACCCCTCCACCACCTGCGGCCCGGACAGACCGAGGCCGAGCAGCAGCCGGCCGCCCGAGAGGTGGTCCAGGGTCAGTGCGTGCATGGCCGTCGAGGTCGGTGTGCGGGCCGCCATCTGCGCGATGCCCGTCCCCAGCCGGATCCGCGAGGTGTGGGCGGCGATCCACGTCAGCGGCGTGAAGGCGTCCGAGCCCCACGCCTCCGCCGTCCACACCGAGTCGTAGCCGAGCCGCTCCGCCTCCTTCGCGAGGGCGAGATGGCCGGGGTCCGGGCCGCGGCCCCAGTATCCGAGTGCGAGTCCGAGCCGCATTCCGTTGCCTCCGGCCGTAAATGACGTTCCGTCAGGTGATGGCGGTGCGGGACGGACTGTACGACAGCGGCCCCCCGCCCGGAAGGGCAGGGGGCCGCTGGCGTTAGGCGTACGGGATCAGCCGCGCTGGATGCCCGTCGTGTCCTGGAGCACACCGCGACGGCCGTCCTGGGTCTGGGCGATGAGGCCCTGACCGCGCTGCTCGACCGCGAGGTACCAGGTGCCCGGCGCCAGCTCGGCGATAGGGTTCGGCGCGCCGTCCTCGCCGTACAGCGGGCGGGCCACCGGAACGGCGAACCAGAACGGGGTGAAGTCGCCCGCCGGAGCCGCGCCGCCCTGCGGGGCGGCCTGCTGGGCCTGGGCGGCCTGCGCCTGCGCCGGGTCGCCCTGACCCGGGTCGCCCTGACCCGGCTGACCCTGCTGGCCACCGGGCTGGGCGCCGGGGTAGCCGTACCCCTGGCTCGGCTGCGCGCCGTAAGGCTGCTGCTGGGCGCCCGGGTAGCCGTAGCCCTGGCCCGGCTGGCCACCGTACGGCGGCTGCACGGCCTGCGGCGGCTTCGGGGCGCCGACGATCGGCGCCTTGAGTGCGGGGACCAGCGGACCGGCGATCGCGCCCGCGGCGAGCACGATGGTCGCCAGCAGGCCGAGGATCAGGCCGGCGCCGGCGTCGCTGACGTCGATGGTCGTCCAGAAGGCGGTCCACAGTGCGAAGACGGTGAACGCGGCCCCGAACTGGCCGAGGTCGAACCCCACGACCTTGCGGCCGGGCGTCAGGCGGCCCACCACCACCAGTGCCGCGCCGATGATGCCGGCGAGGAAGACGCTCATCAGGAGCCCGAGCGAGTCCCAGGCGTTCGGGCTGCTGAAGCGGGAGCAGTCCACGCCTGTGGGGCAGTCGTAGCCGGAGAGGTCGAGGAAGGAGGCGATGAACAGCACGACCGCTGCTCCGATCACCACGCCGTCGCCTCGAGTGAGGGAGCGGATATTCACGTGAAGGTCCTTAGTCGGTCGTCTCGTCGGGGCGGTCGTCGCTGCCGCCTCTGCGGCGGGCACGGCATGAAGCTCGGGGGTGGCTCCCCATCGTACGGATGAATCTATCGTCTGACCGGGCGGGTTGCGCCCGTGCCCGCTTCTTGAACCGTTATCCCCCCAATATCCCCGCAGACCCACCCCTTGCCGGCTGGGCCGACCCACCCCCTCAGGTGGTCAGGGCCTACCCCTTCAGGTGGGCGGCGATGCCGTCCGCCATTCCCTGGGCCGCCTTCTGGCGCCAACTGGCGTCGGTGAGCAGGGCCGCGTCCTTCGGGTCACGCATGTTGCCGCATTCCACGAAGACTTTGGGCACGGTCGACAGATTCAGTCCGCCGAGATCGTCACGGGTGTCCAGTCCGGTACCCCCGCCGATGTAATTGGAAGGTGCGCTTCCGGTCGTGCGGACGAAATGGCCGGCGATACGGGCCCCGAGATCGGCCGAACTCTGCACGATCTTCGAGGTGTCCGCCCCGCCGCCCTTCACCGCGGCCGGCAGGATCACATGGAAGCCCCGGTTGCCCACCGCCGAGCCGTCCGCGTGCACCGAGACCACCGCGTCGGCCTTCGCCTCGTTGCCGATCCTGGCCCGTTCGTCGATGCAGGGCCCGAACGGCCGGTCGTCGTCGTGCGTCAGCAGGACCCTGGCCCCCTGCGCCTGGAGCAACTCCCGCAGCCGGTGCGACACATCGAGGGTGAACCGGGCCTCCGCGTAACCGGCGTCCGTGGACGTGCCGGTCGTATCGCACTCCTTGCGCCCGGTGCCGATGTCGACCTGCTCGTTGATCTCCCTGGTGTGCTCGCGGTTACGGGGGTTGTGGCCCGGGTCGATCACCACGGTCCGGCCGGTCAGGGGGCCCTGGGGCAGTGGCTCGGTGGGAGAGGCCTTCGTGGTGGGCGTCGCGTCGGGTTCCCCGGTGGCGGAAGGGGAAGCGGCCGCTCCCGTCCCGTCCGCCGTGTCCGGGGAGCCGCCGCATCCGGCGACGGTCGTCAGGCACAGCGCGGCCAGCGCGGCGGCCACGAGGAGCGGGCGGGTGCGGCGGGTGGGGGGAACACTGTCGTCGTACGGCACGCGGCGATGCTATCCGTACGGGGTTGACACGCCCGGGTACTCCTCAGGTCCCCGGGCACGCGCGGTTGCAGCACGCCCCCCGGGGCGCTCTCAGACCCCCGCGCCCGTGCGCCGCAGCACGCGCAGCGAGTCCGTCGCCGACACCTCGGTGAACGCCCCCGAGGCCAGCGCCCGCCGGTACACCCGGTACGGGGCCTGCCCGCCGTCGGCCGGGTCGGGGAACACGTCGTGGATCACCAGGAACCCGCCCTCGGCGACGTGCGGGGCCCAGCCCTCGTAGTCGCCGTTCGCGTGCTCGTCGGTGTGCCCGCCGTCGATGAAGACCAGGCCGAGCGGCCCGGCCCATACTGCGGCGACCTGCGGGGACCGGCCGACGAGCGCCACCACGTGCTCCTCCAGACCGGCCCGGTGCAGGGTGCGGCGGAACGCCGGCAGGGTGTCCATCAGCCCGACCTCGGGGTCCACCACACTCGGGTCGTGGTACTCCCAGCCCGGCTGCTGCTCCTCGCTGCCCCGGTGGTGGTCCACGGTGAGGGCGCCCACCCCGGCCGTCCGGGCCGCGTCGGCCAGCAGGATCGTGGAGCGCCCGCAGTACGTGCCCACCTCCAGCAGGGGCAGCCCCAGCGCCCCGGCCTCGGTGGCGGCCGCGTACAGGGCGAGCCCCTCGTGGACCGGCATGAAGCCCTTGGCGGCCTCGAACGCGGCGAGCACGTCCGGGGAGGGAGCGGCGGCGGTCACGGGTTCCTCCAGGTGGGGCGGGTCTGCTTACGACGGCGCTCCATCGTGCCGTACGGTCCGACCGGCCGTCGCGGCGGGGGCGGGGGCCGGAGTGGGGGCGGGCCCGGGCCCGGTGTCCGTGCTGCTCGCCAGCAGCACCGGGTGCGCCGACGGGCGCTGCGCGGGCAGGAACGCCGCCAGCACCAGGCCGATCAGCACCGCCCCCGTGGCGATCAGGAACGAGATCCGGAACCCCTCCATCGACGGCACCCGCACCGAGCCCATCGTCACCGAGGTGTTGGCCAGCACCATGCCGATGACCGCGCTCGACACCGACGTACCGATGGACCGCATCAGGGTGTTGAGCCCGTTGGCCGCGCCGGTATCCGACGGGTCGACGGCGCCGATGATCAGGGCGGGCAGCGAGGAGTAGGCGAGACCGATCCCGGCGCCGAGCACGACCGCGATCAGCACGGTCTGCCAGGCGGCGCTGAGCAGCCCGAGCCCGGCCCCGTAACCGATCGCGATGATCAGCATCCCGAGCATGAGCGTGGACTTGGGGCCCCGTCGGGCCGAGATCCGGGCGTAGAGCGGGGCGACGAACATCATCGTCACGCCCAGCGGGGCCACGCAGAGCCCGGCGACCACCATCGACTGCCCGAGGCCGTAACCGGTGGACGTGGGGAGCTGGAGCAGTTGCGGCAGGACCAGGGAGACCGCGTAGAAGGCGACGCCGACCATGATCGAGGCGAGGTTGGTGAGCAGTACCTCGCGGCGGGCGGAGGTCCGCAGGTCGACCAGGGGCGCCGGGGTCCGCAGTTCGAACAGGCCCCACAGCACCAGGACCGTGACGGACGCGGCGAGCAGGCCGAGGGTGGGGGCCGAGGCCCAGCCCCAGTCGCCGCCCTTGGTGACCGGCAGGAGAAGAAGGACCAGGCCGAGCGAGAGGCCGAAGGCGCCGATGAGGTCGAAGGTGCCGGGGGCGCGCAGCGGGGGTTCGGGGACGAGCGTGTACGTGAGCCCCATCGCGAGCACGCCGAGCCCGGCCGAGCCGAGGAAGAGCGCGTGCCAGTCGGCGTGCTGGGCGACCAGTGCGGCGGCGGGCAGCGCGAGCCCGCCGCCCACTCCGATCGACGAGCTCATCAGGGCCATCGCCGAGCCGAGTTTCTCGCGCGGCAGCTCGTCGCGCATGATCCCGATGCCGAGAGGGATGGCGCCCATGGCGAAGCCCTGGAGCGCGCGGCCCGTGACCATCACGACCAGGTCGTCGGTGGACGCGCAGATCAGCGAGCCGACCACCATGACGGCGAGTGAGGCGAGCAGCATCCGGCGCTTGCCGTGGAGATCGCCCAGCCGGCCCATGATCGGGGTCGAGACGGCACCCGCCAGCAGGGTCGCCGTCATCACCCACGTGGCGTTGGCCGGGTCGGTGTTCAGCAGGACCGGCAGGTCCTTGATGACCGGGACGAGCAGGGTCTGCATGACCGCGACGGTGATCCCCGCGAAGGCGAGGACGGGCACGACGGGGCCGGAGCGTGCCTTCGGCGGCTCGGGGAGGTCCCCTGTGTGCCGTATCTGTTTCGTCCGTCGCATCCGTGGGGCCTCCGGGCAGCCTTGACCACCCGGGCTCCCCCCAAGTGTGTGCATGGTGAACGCTTCCCGGGTCCGCCCCTATTCCGGCTCGGAGCCGCCGACTGTCTGACTTCCCGTCAGGTCTTCCGTAGGACTGTAACGTGTTCTACTCTTGCGCCGTTCCAGTGGCTGCGACCGGCGAGGATTCGCATGGGCATCGGCACAGGTATCGGTACCGGCACAGGGATCACCGAGGAGCACCGCGCGCTGGCGCACTCCGTACGGGGGTGGCTCGCGCGGGCCGCACCGCCCGGCGAGGTGCGCAAGCTCCTCGACGCCGGAGGCCCGGCAGCCCCCGGGGTGCGCCCCGCGTACTGGGAGGCGCTCGCCGGGCAGGGGCTGACCGGGATCCATCTGCCCGAGGAGTACGGGGGCGGGGGCGGCGGTCTCCTGGACCTCGCCGTGGTCCTGGAGGAGGCGGCTTACGGGTCGCTGCCGGGGCCGTACCTCGCGACCGCGCTGGTGGGGGCGGTGCTCGGCCGGGTGACCGGGACCGGGGACCTGCTCCGGGGCCTCGCCGCCGGGGAGCGTACCGCCGCCCTCGCCCTCACCCCCGGCACCCTCGCCGCCACCCCGGCCGAGGGCGGCCACCGCCTCGACGGGGCCGCCCCGCCCGTCCTCTCCGCCGAGGCGGCCGACCTGCTGCTCCTGCCCGCCGGCACGCCCACCGGTGAGCGCTGGTTCCTCGTGGACGCCGGGGCCGAGGGGCTCGCCGTGCGCCCGCACCGCAGCGTCGACCCGACCCGGCCGACAGCGGAGGTGCGGGCCGACGCCGTCCTCGTACCGGCCCATCGGGCCCTGCCCCTCGACTCCGCGCTCGTCCGCGACCTGGCCACCGTCCTTCTCGCCGCCGACGCCTGCGGGACCGCCGCCCGGAGCCTGGACACGGCCGTCGAGCACGCTCGCGTACGCGAGCAGTTCGGGCGGCCCATCGGGGCGTTCCAGGCCGTCAAGCACCTCTGCGCCGACATGCTCGTCCGCCTCGAACAGGCCCGGGCCCTGACCTGGGACGCGGCCCGCGCCGCCGACGAGGCCGCCGATGTCCCAGGGACCCGCGCCGCCGACGAGGCGGCCCGGTCCGCCGACGAGGCAGCCCGCGCCGCTGAAGAACACCCCGGGGTGCGGGGGCTCACCGCCGCCCTCGCCGCCGCCACCGCGCCGGAGGCCGCGTACAGCTGCGCCAAGGACGCCATCCAGATCCTCGGCGGCATCGGCTTCACCTGGGAGCATGACGCCCACCTCCAGCTGCGCCGAGCCGTCCTCGCCCGCCAGCTCCTGGGCCCCGCCCACACCCACCGGCTGCGCGCCGTCCGCCTCGCCGAGGCCGGGGTCCGCCGCGAACTCACCCTGGAACTCCCCGCCGAGGCCGCCCGCCACCGAGCCGACGCCCGCCCCCACCTCGCCGCCGCCCGGGGCCTGCCGCCCCGCCAGGCCCGCCGCGCCCTCGCCGCCACCGGCTACGCCGCCCCGCACCTGCCCGCCCCGTACGGGCTGGACGCAGGTCCCGTACAACAGCTGGCCATCCAGCAGGAGTCGAGGCACCAGGGCATCCGGCTCAGCGACCTCTCCATCGCCACCTGGGTCGTGCCCTCGCTCATCGCGTACGGCACCGAGGCGCAGCGCGCGCGCTATCTGCCGGCCACCCTGCGCGGCGACCTCCAGTGGTGCCAGCTCTTCTCCGAGCCCGACGCCGGATCAGACCTCGCCGCCCTGCGCACCCGTGCCGTACGGACCGACGAGGGGTGGCGGATCACCGGCCGGAAGGTCTGGACGAGCGCCGCCCGCACCGCCGACCACGGCATCCTGCTCGCCCGCACGGACCCGGACGCGCCCAAGCACCGGGGGCTCACCTACTTCCTGGTCGACATGAAGAACGCCGAAGGCATCGACGTCCGCCCGCTGAAGGAGATCACCGGTGAGGCCCTCTTCAACGAGGTCTGCTTCGACGACGTGCTCCTCCCCGCCGACGCCGTCGTCGGCGAGGCCGGCGGCGGCTGGCGCGTCGCCCGCAACACGCTCGGCAACGAACGCGTCCACATGGCCGACCAGATGACCTTCGACAGCGGTCTCGAGGTTCTGATCGCGCGCTCCGCCGGGCTCGACGACACCACCCGGGCGCGTATCGGCGCGCTCGCCGCCGAGGCGCACGCCCTCGCCTGCATCGGGCTGCGCACCACCCTCCAACAGGTCTCCGGCCTCGAACCGGGCGCCGGAGCCTCGGTGCGCAAGCTCGTCCAGACCGTCCACCAGCAGAAGGTCGCCGAGCTGACCCTCGAACTCCTCGGTCCGGCAGGTGCGGTGGACGAACCGGACGCGGCGGCGCGGGCCCTGCACGGCTTCCTGATGTCCCGCTGCCTGACCATCGCGGGCGGCACCACCCAGATCCAGCTGAACGTCGTCGCCGAGCGGATTCTCGGCCTCCCCCGGGACTGAGCACGTGGACACGAGAGGACTCGGAACATGAAGGCCTACATCGTCGGCGTCGGCATGACGAAGTTCGAGAAGCCCGAGACCCGCGAGTGGAGTTACGGGGACATGGTCCGCGAGGCGGGCACCGCCGCGCTGGAGGACGCGGGGGTCCGGTACGACCAGGTCGAGCAGGTCCCCGTCGGCTACTGCTTCCAGCCCTCCACCGCCGGACAGCGGGCCGTCTACGAGCTGGGGCTCACCGGCATCCCCGTCTACAACGTCAACAACAACTGCGCCACCGGCTCCACGGCCCTGATGCTGGCCCGGCAGTTCGTCGAGGGCGGCGGCAGCGACTGCGTCCTGGCTGCCGGCTTCGAGAAGATGGCCCGAGGCTCACTGGGCGGTGGCACGGAAGGCGGCTCCGGCGGCGGGGACTTCGCCTCCTCGCCCGTCGCCCGGCACTACGGGATCATGGCGGCCGCCCACGGCTTCGCGACGTCCCCGCCCACCGCGCAGATCTTCGGCAACGCGGCCCGCGAGCACATGCAGCGGTACGGGACCACGCCCGCGCAGCTCGCGGCGGTCGGGGCCAAGAACCACCGGCACTCGGTGAACAACCCGTACGCCCAGTTCCAGGACCCGTACACGGTGGCGGAGATCCTCGCCGCCCGCACCGTCCACGACCCCCTCACCAAGCTCCAGTGCTCGCCCACCTCCGACGGCGCGGCGGCGGCCGTGGTCGTCTCCGAGCGGTTCGTCGAGCGGCACGGCCTGGGGGAGCGGGCCGTGGAGATCGCCGCCCAGGCCATGACCACCGACACCGAGGCCTCCTTCGCCTCCGGCACCTGCGTCGACGCGGTCGGCGCCCCGATGTCCCGGGCCGCCGCCCGGCAGGTCTACGCGGCCTCCGGCCTCGGCCCCGGGGATCTCGACGTGATCGAGCTGCACGACTGCTTCTCCATCAACGAGCTCCTCACCTACGAGGCGCTCGGCCTGTGCGGCGAGGGGGAGTCCGGCAGGCTCGTGGAGTCGGGGGCGACCACGTACGGCGGGCGGTGGGTGGTGAACCCGTCGGGCGGGCTGATCTCCAAGGGGCACCCGCTGGGGGCGACCGGGATCGCCCAGGTCGCCGAGCTGACCTGGCAGCTGCGCGGCGAGGCGGGCCCGCGCCAGGTCCCGGGCGCCCGCACCGCCCTCGCCCACAACATCGGGCTGGGCGGGGCGGCGGTGGTGACGCTGCTGCGGAGGTGAGAGGGGGCGGAGGGCGGACCGGGCCGGGGCCGGGGCTTGGGACCTAGGACGCCCCGGGCCCAGGATCTCCGACCGATACCCGATGTACGGGGCATCGAGTACCTGCGACCATGACCGGCATGGCAGACGTCCCCGCACCCGCGCCCACCCGTACCTCCCGCTCCCGCATACCCGCCGGCGCGTGGGCCGTCGTCCTCGCCGCCTGTACGGGACAGTTCCTCGTCGTCCTCGACGTGTCCGTGGTCAACGTGGCGCTGCCCTCCATGCGGGCCGATCTGGGGCTGAGCCACGGCGCGCTCCAGTGGGTCGTCAACGCCTACTCGATCGCGTTCGCCGGCTTCATGCTGCTGGGCGGGCGGGCCGCCGACATCTACGGGCGTAAGCGGATGTTCCTCGTCGGGCTGGGCGTCTTCACCGCCGCCTCCCTCGCGGGCGGCCTCGCCCAGGAGGGCTGGCAGCTCCTCGCGGCCCGGGCCGCGCAAGGCCTCGGGGCCGCCGTCCTGGCCCCCGCCACGCTGACCATCCTCACCGCCGCCGTGCCCGAGGGCCCCGCCCGGACCAAGGCGATAGCGACCTGGATGGCGGTCGGCGCGGGCGGCGGCGCGGCCGGCGGGCTCATCGGCGGGGTGCTCACGGATGTCTTCTCCTGGCGCTGGGTCCTCCTCATCAACGTCCCCGTCGGCGCCCTCGTCCTGGTCGCCGCCGCCCTGTGGATCACCGAGGGCCGGGCGGGCGACCGCCGCCGCATCGACCTGCTGGGCGCCGTCCTCGTCACCGCGGGCCTCGCCACCGTCGCGTACGGCGTCGTCCAGACCGAGGCCGCGGGCTGGTCGGCCGCCGTCACCCTCGTACCGCTGCTGGCGGGCGTGGTGCTGCTGGCCGCGTTCGTCCTGGTCGAGGCGCTGACGGCGGTTCCGCTGATCCCGCTGCGCGTCTTCGGCGTACGGGCGGTCTCGTCGGCCAACGTATCGATGTTCCTCATGGGGTCGGCGACCTTCTCCATGTGGTATTTCATGACCGTCTACGCCCAGAACGTGCTGGGTTACACGCCGTTGCAGGCCGGGCTCGCCCTGATGCCGACCTCGGCCGCCGTCATCATCGGCTCCAAGGCCGCGCCCCGCCTCATGGCGCGTACGGGGGCCAAGAGCCTCGCCGTCGCCGGGGTGCTGATCACCGCCGCGGGCTTCGGCTGGCAGTCCACCATGGGCGTCGACGGCTCCTACCTCACGGCGATCTGCCTGCCCGGCGTCCTGATGATGGCCGGTGCCGGACTCGCCTCCACCCCGCTGGCCACCCTCGCCACCTCCGGCGCGGCGGCCGGGGACGCCGGACTCGTCTCCGGCCTGGTCAACACCTCCCGCACCATGGGCGGTGCCATCGGGCTCGCGGTGCTGTCCACGGTCGCCGCCGCCCGTACGGCGGGCTCGGTCGACGCGGCCGAGGTCACCGCCGGGTACGCGACGGCGTTCCGTACGGCGTGCGGGGTGCTGCTGGTCGGGGTCGTGGTGATGCTGGCGTGGCTGCCGAACCACCGGACGCCCCGCGTACGGGAGGAGCAGGCGGCGAAGGGGAAGGCCCAGGAGCGGGTCTGAGCAACTCGCATCCGCAGCACGGCATCTGACGTGGCGTCAGCAGTCTTCCCAACTCCCGGGGGCTGCGTTATACATGGGCCATCGGCTAGAACGCGTTCTAGAACGGCGCGCTCTGCCGGTCCCCGCACGGCCTCGGTGCGGTCGGCGGTGCGGACAGCCGCACCGAGGTCTCCACCGTCGGTCTCCCCGTCAAGGAGCGGCTTCGCCATGCCCATCGATGCCCCAGCGGCCCTCGCCGCCGACCCCCGCCGAGCCGAGATCGCCTGGAACCACAAGGACGTCCAGCTCTATCACCTGGGCCTCGGCGCGGGGATTCCCGCCACCGACCCCGACGAGCTGCGCTACACGCTGGAGTCCCGGCTCCAGGTGCTGCCGAGCTTCGCCACCGTCGCCGGCGCGGGAACGGCCGCGTTCGGCGGGATGGGCGCGCCCGGCATCGACGTGGACCTCGCCGCTGTCCTCCACGGCGGCCAGTCGGTACGGGTCCACCGGCCGATCCCCGTGACCGGCCGCGCCGAGCAGACCTCGAAGGTCGCGGCGGTGTACGACAAGGGCAAGGCCGCCGTCATCGTGCTGCGCACCGAGGCGAGCGACGACGACGGTCCGCTCTGGACCAACGACGCCCAGATCTTCGTACGGGGAGAGGGCGGCTTCGGCGGCGAGCGCGGGCCGGCCGACCGCCTCACCCCGCCGGACCGCGACCCCGACCGCACGGTCGAGCGCCCGATCCGCGAGGACCAGGCGCTGCTCTACCGGCTCTCCGGGGACTGGAACCCGCTCCACGCGGACCCGGCCTTCGCCAAGCTGGCCGGCTTCGACCGGCCGATCCTGCACGGGCTGTGCACGTACGGCATGACCCTGAAGGCAGTCACCGACAGCCTGCTGGACGGCGACGTCTCCCGCGTCACCGCCTACCGCACCCGCTTCGCCGGAGTGGTCTTCCCCGGCGAGACCCTCCGCATCCGGATGTGGGAGGCCGGGGGCGGCCGCGTCCAGGTGACGGTCACTGCCGCCGAGCGGGACGACGCACCGGTCCTCGTCGACACGCTCGTCGACCACTCCTGACATCTCTGACACCTTCGAGGGAGCCGTACCCATGCGCGCAGCCGTACTGCACGAGACAGGCCAGGAGAAGCTGGAGGTCCTCGACGACGTCGAGGCGGTGGGGTTCGGCCCCGGAAAGGTCAAGCTCCGCATCCGGGCCACCGGGCTCTGCCACTCCGACGTCTCCGCGATGAGCGGCGTCCTCCCGCAGCCCGCCCCCTTCATCCCCGGCCACGAGGGCGCGGGCGAGGTGATCGACGTCGGTGACGGGGTGAGCGGCCTGAGCGCCGGCGACCGGGTCCTCGTCTGCTGGCTGCCCGCCTGCGGGGCCTGTCCGTCCTGCAAGCGCGGCCAGACCCAGCTCTGCCTCGCCGGCTTCATGAACGCGGGCACCCCCAACTTCAAGCGCCCCGGCGGCGACGTCTTCGGCTTCGCGGGCACCGGCACCTTCACCGAGGAGGTGGTCGTCGGCGCGGGCTGCGCGGTGCCGATCCCCGGCGACGTACCGTTCGAGATCGCCGCCCTGATCGGCTGCGGGGTCACCACCGGCCTCGGCGCGGCCATCAACACGGCGAAAGTGGAGGCGGGTTCGTCGGTCGCGGTGATCGGCTGCGGTGGCGTCGGCATCTCCACGATCCAGGGCGCCCGCGTCCAGGGCGCCGCCCAGATCGTCGCCGTCGACCCGGTCGCCTCCCGCCGCGAGGCCGCCCTCCGCTTCGGCGCCACCGAGGCCGTCGCCCCCGACGAACTGGCCGACGCCCGGCAGCGCATCACCGGCGGCGAGGGATTCGACTACGTCTTCGAGGTCGTCGGAAAGTCCGCCACCGCCCGCACCGCCTACGAGCACACCCGCCGCGGCGGCACCCTCTGCGTCGTCGGCGCCGGGGCGATGGACGACCACTTCCAGGTCAACATGTTCGAGCTGTTCTTCGACGAGAAGCGCATCCTCCCTTCCATGTACGGCGGCGGGGACGTGCTGCGCTCCTACGAGCGGGCCATCGCGCTCTGGCGGGCGGGTCGGATCGACCTGGAGTCGATGATCACCCACCGGGTCCGGCTGGAGGAGGTGAACGACGCGCTGGACCAGATGCGGACCGGGGAGTCGCTGCGTACCTGCATCGAACTCTGAACCCGGCCCCTGACCGACGACGTTGAGGAATGCCATGTCACTTCCCCTCCCGCTGGACGGGCTGTCCGCGATCGTCACCGGCGCCGGCCGGGGCCTCGGCCGCGCCGAGGCCCTCGAACTGGCCCGACTCGGCGCCGCCGTCGTCGTCAACGACTACGGGCAGCCCGGCCGCGACGGCACGGGCGAGGCGTCCGCCGCCCCCGCCGAGGAGGTCGCCGCCGAGATCCGCGCGGCGGGCGGCCGGGCGAGGGCCCACCTCGGAGACGTGTCCGACCACGACCAGGCCCGGGAGCTCGTCGAGTTGGCGGTCTCCACGTACGGAAAGCTCGACATCCTGGTCAACAACGCGGGCATCCTGCGCGACCGGATGATCTTCTCGATGAGTGAGGACGAGTGGGACGCGGTGATCCGCGTCCACCTCAAGGGCCACTTCAACACCACCCGCTTCGCCGCCGCCCACTGGCGCTCCCGCTCCAAGGAGTCCGGCGGTCCGGTCTACGGGCGGATCGTCAACACCTCGTCGGAGGCCTACCTCGCGGGCTCCGCCGGGCAGCCCAACTACGCGGCGGCCAAGGGCGGCATCGTCGGCCTCACCACCTCCACCGCGCTCGCCCTCGCCAAGTACGGCGTCACCGCCAACGCCATCTGCCCGCGCGCCCGGACCCGGATGACCGAGGAGGTGTTCGCGGGCTTCCCGGAACCGGCCGACGGCACGCTCGACGCGCTGGCCCCCGAGCATGTCTCCCCGCTGGTCGGCTATCTCGCCTCACCCGCCGCGGCCGGGGTCAACGGGCAGCTGCTCGTCGTCCACGGGGGCATGGTGGCGATCGTCGAACGGCCCAGGGTGGCGGCCAGGTTCGACGCGGCGAAGGAGACGTTCACCTTCGCCGAGCTGGACGGGCTGATCACCCCGTACTACGCGGAGCGGCCGCGGAACGAGACCTTCGCGGCCGCCGAAGTGCTGGGTCTCAAGCGGGAGTAGGGGAAAAGAGAAGGTGGGCCCGGGCACGGCTTTCGCCGAACCCGGGCCCACCTCGGACTGCTGCTGCGCTACGGCTCAGGCCACCCTGGATTCCTCCTGGGCGGGCCTGCGGTGGCGCCCGTGCGGCTGCACCGACGTGTTCTCCATCGACGCACCCCCTCGGTGCTTTCCGGAACCGCCGGTCCCGGCCCCCTCCGCGTCGCCCCCCGGCGTACGCGGCGTGGTCGTGTCGGTTCGGGCTTCGGACATGTGGGAAGTCACCCCGTTGTGATCGCTTACCTGTGTCGCACGTACGTATTCGTGTTCCGTATTCGTGTTCGCAAGCCCCGCCGCCGCCCTCCGGCGCGGTCACCGTCGGCGCCCGCCCGGTACGGCTGCGTAGCCCAGGCACCGAGTTTAGTCAGGTGATGCCGCCCGGTGCAGAGGCGCCTGCCCCAACGGAACCGGCTTACACACGACAGGAGGGGTGACGGCGGCGGACGGTTCCGTTCCGCTCGCGTGGCCGTCCCTCCCGGCGGCTCGCGGGAGCGGTTCGTCGTCGCCCGGGGCTTCGATCCGGGCCACGGCGCAGGGCGTCGCCGCGTTCGCGTACGGCAGGTGCAGCACCCCGTCCCGGCTCCAGTACCCGGCCCCTGCCGACCAGCCCTCCGGCGCCGCGAGCTGGTGCAGTCGCCGCCCCTGCGGACGCCACACCCCCACCCAGCTTCCCGCCGCCCCGTCGATGCGCAGGGCGACGGCACAGCTCTCCGGCATCAGCATCTGCCCCGGCTGCACCGCGAACGGGCTCACCGCCACGTCCGCCGGCCGCAGGCACTCCGGGAAGCGCACGGGCAGACAGCTGCCGAGGACACCCCAGCCGAGCCGGTCGTGGCCCGGCGCGTCCGAGCGGAGCAGCAGCAGCCCGCTGTCCGCGTCGGCCAGCAGCAGCCGGTCGTCGCTCGAAGGGGTGATCTGGAGCAGCGGGGTCACCTCACCGTTCCGCTCCAGGTCCACGGCGACCGCCTTCACCGGCCCGCCGCCCGGCAGCTGCCGGTCCAGGGCCAGCATCCGGCCCGCCCGGTCCAGCCAGACCCCGCCCGAGCAGTGCCCGGGGACCTCCGCGACCAGCTCCGGCCCGAAGGCGCCGCCGGCCACCAGCCACAGCAGCGAGGAGTGGTCGCCCGGCGAGAGGGCGTAGACGCTGGAGCCGTCCGGCGAGGGCGGCAGCAGCGTCATCCCGTCGCACTCGACCGCGCCGAGGGCCAGTTCGCCGGTGGCGGGCCCGGTCGGGTAGAGCAGCGAGAACGTCTGGCGGTCCGCCACCCGGCGCCGGATCAGCACCCGCCCGTCGGCGAGCGGCACCACCTGAGCGTCCGGCTCCTCGGGCTGGTGGAGGGGCAGCGGTACGGCGTAGGGCTCGGGCCCGTCCAGCGTCCAGCGCTCCGGGTACCAGGCCCGCTGCTCGCCCGGGGGGCCGGGCGCCGCCGTCAGCCGGGCCCCGTACGCACCGTCCGCGGTCAGCGTGAAGGTCCCGGGGGCGCGGGGCGTCCCGGCCCAGGGCGCGGCAGCCCTCTCCGGCTGGGCAGCCTCCTCCGCCCCGACGGGTTCCTCCGGCTCGCCGGACTCTTCAGGACCGGGATCCGCCGTCGTGGCGGCCCCGGCGGTTCCGCCCTCGATGGCACAGGCAGTCATGGACTCGTCACCTCCGGCTACGAAAACTAGTTTTCGCACTTCCAGCCGAACAACACGAGCCACCTCACTTCACACATAAGGGTGGTGATGCCCGGATTCTCCTGAGGGAGAGGGGGTGAGTGTGCTGGCAAGGTCGGCCACGCCTAGGGTTAGGCGACCCTCATCAACGGGCGTGCCCCGCGCACGTACGCACAGCAGCAGGAGCAAGCGATGTCCCTCCGGCCCCGCGGTACCGCCGCAGTCGCCCTGGCGGTTGCCGCCGCCCTCTCCCTCTCGGCCTGCGGGGGCGGAGACGGCGGGGACGCGGCGAAGGCGGACGCCGGCGGTGACAAGAAGGCGGCCGTCGCCACGGGCGGCAAGGACTTCGCGGACGCGGCGAAGAAGACGGCGGCGTACGGCACCGAGGCGGAGCCGGGTGAGTTCCCCCGTACCGTCACCCACGCCATGGGGAAGAGCGAGATCGAGGCAGCCCCGAAGCGCGTGGTCGTCCTCGACGTTGGCGAATTCGACAATGTTGTTTCGCTCGGCCTGGAGCCCGTCGGCTACGCGCCCAGCGAGGGCGACGCGGCCATCCCGTCGTACCTGAAGAAGGGCGCGGGGAACCCGAAGAGCGTCGGCACGATCAACAGCCTCAACCTCGAAGCGATCGCGGGCCTGAAGCCCGACCTGATCCTCGGCAGCCAGCTGCGCGCGGCCGACAAGTACGACGAGCTCTCCAAGATCGCCCCGACCGTGTTCTCCATCCGCCCGGGCTTCACCTGGAAGGAGAACTACCTCCTCAACGCCGCCGCCCTGGACCGCACCGAGCGGGCCCGTTCGGCGCTGGCCGCGTACCAGGCGAAGGCGGAGAAGCTCGGCGAGGACATCGGCGCCGACAAGCCGACCGTCTCCATGGTCCGCTACATGCCCGACCGCCTCCGGCTCTACGCCAAGGCGTCGTTCATCGGCACGATCCTCGAGGACGTCGGCCTGCCCCGCCCGGAGAACCAGCAGATCGACGACCTCGCCACCGAGATCAGCCCGGAGCGGATCGACGAGGCGGACGCCGACTGGATCTTCACCGGCGTCTACGGCGACGCGAAGGCGACCCAGCGCGACACCGCCCAGGCGAACCCGCTGTGGAAGAAGCTCGACGCGGTCAAGGAGGGCCGGGCCAAGGACGTCTCCGACGAGACCTGGTACCTGGGCCTCGGCGTCACGTCCGCCGGTCTGGTCCTCGACGACCTCCGCGCGGACCTGGTGAGGTAGCCGCCTCCGCGCCGGCCTTCCGCAGCAGGCCGCTCGGGGTCCGGCGGCCTGCTGAAGTAACGATTCGTGTCCGGCCGCCCGTCCTGGCGTACAGGTCCGGCGGCCAGGGGCGGCGGACCGCGCCGGACAGGTAGCCTTTCCCCCGTGCCCCGTCTGTCTGAAGTCATCGCCGTCCTCGACGCCCTCTGGCCCCCCGAGCGGGCCGAGGGATGGGACGCGGTCGGCACGGTCTGCGGCGACCCGGACGCCGAGGTCGACCGGGTGCTGTTCGCCGTCGACCCCGTCCACGCGATCGCCGACGAGGCCCTGAAGCTCGGCGCCCAGCTGGTCGTCACCCACCACCCGCTCTATCTGCGCGGGACGACGACGGTCGCCGCCGACACCTTCAAGGGCAAGGTCGTCCACACCCTCATCAAGCACGGCATCGCGCTCCACGTCGCGCACACCAACGCCGACACCGCCGACCCCGGCGTCTCCGACGCCCTCGCCGGCGCCCTGGACCTGCGCGTCACCGGCCCCCTCGTACCGGACCCCACCGACCCGCACGGGCGGCGCGGGCTCGGCCGTATCTGCGCACTGGACCACCCCGAGACCCTGGCCGCGTTCGCGGCCCGGGCCGCCGCCCGGCTCCCCGCCACCGCGCAGGGCATCCGCCTCGCCGGCGACCCGGAGGCGTGTCTGCGCACCGTCGCCGTCAGCGGCGGCTCCGGCGACAGCCTCTTCGAGGCGGTGCGCGCCGCGGGCGTCGACGCCTTCCTCACCGCCGACCTCCGCCACCACCCGGCGTCCGAGGCCGTGCAGCACTCGCCGCTCGGCCTGGTCGACGCCGCGCACTGGGCCACCGAGTGGCCCTGGTGCGAGCAGGCCGCCGCGCAGCTCGACGCGCTTTCCGACCGCCACGGATGGGACCTGCGGGTCCATGTCTCGACGCAGGTCACCGACCCCTGGACCACCCACCATTCCTCTGGAGCCCCCAACTGAACGCCGCGCCCGCCGACCAGATCCGACTCCTCGACGTCCAGGCCCTCGACGTACGTCTCGCCCAGCTCTCCCACAAGCGCACCTCGCTGCCGGAGCACGCCGAGATCGAGCAGCTCAGCAGCGACCTCGCCCAGCTGCGTGACCTGCTGGTCGCCTCCACCACCGAGGAGAGCGACACCACCCGCGAGCAGACCAAGGCCGAGCAGGACGTCGACCAGGTGCGCCAGCGCGCCGTGCGCGACCAGCAGCGCCTGGACTCCGGCGCGGTCTCCTCGCCCAAGGACCTGGAGAGCCTCCAGCGAGAGCTCACCTCGCTCGCCAAGCGCCAGGGAGACCTGGAGGACGTCGTCCTGGAGATCATGGAGCGCCGCGAGGCCGCCCAGGAGCGGGTCACCGAACTGACCCAGCGGGTCGCCGCCGTCCAGGCCAAGGTCGACGACGCCATCGCCCGCCGCGACGCCGCCACCGCCGAACTGGACGCCGAGGCCGCCACGGTGACCAAGGACCGCCAGGTCGTCGCCGAGGTCATCCCCGCCGACCTGATGAAGCTGTACGACAAGCTCCGCGCCCAGCAGGGCGGGGTCGGCGCCGCCCGGCTCTACCAGCGCCGCTGCGAGGGCTGCCGTCTGGAGCTGAACATCACCGAGGTCAACGACGTGAAGGCCGCGTCCCCCGACACGGTGCTGCGCTGCGAGAACTGCCACCGCATCCTGGTCCGCACCGCGGAGTCGGGCCTGTAATGAGTGCCGTTCGCCGGCTGGTGGTCGAGGCCGACGGCGGCTCCCGGGGCAACCCGGGGCCCGCCGGTTACGGCGCGGTCGTCCTGGACGCGGCCACCGGCGAGACCCTCGCCGAGGCCGCCGAGTACATCGGCGTCGCGACCAACAACGTCGCCGAGTACCGGGGCCTGATCGCCGGCCTGACGGCAGCGAAGGCGCTGTTCCCGGACGCGGGCGACTCCCTGCGGGTCCACGTCCGGATGGACTCCAAGCTGGTGGTCGAGCAGATGTCGGGGCGCTGGAAGATCAAGCACCCCGACATGAAGCCGCTGGCGGCCCGTGCCGCCGCTCTCCTGCCGCCGTCCTCCGTCACGTACGAGTGGATTCCGCGCGCGCGGAACAAGCACGCGGACCGGCTCGCCAACGAGGCGATGGACGCGGGCCGCGACGGCCGGCAGTGGGAGGCGTCCGCCTCGACGGCCGAGCTGGACGCGCCCGCCCGCACCCCGCTGCCCGACCGGGGGCCGCCCGGCGACGCGACGGCGGGCGCGGCGAAGGCCCGGGCCGCGCTGGCGGCCGCGCGGGGTGCGGCAGACGCCGGAACGCTGTTCCAGGTCGAGGCTCCGGAAGAACCCGAGCCCACGGACGTCACCGCCGCCCCCGTCTCCGCCCCGCAGGTCGGCTGGGCCGCCGCCCCTGACCTGGGCGCACCCGCGACCTTCGTGCTGCTCCGGCACGGCGAGACGCTGCTCACGCCCGAGAAGCGGTTCTCCGGCAGCGGCGGCACCGACCCCGAACTCTCGGCCATCGGCCGCGACCAGGCCGCCCGGGCGGCCGCCCACTTCGCCGCCCTGGGCACGGTCCAGGAGATCGTCAGCTCGCCGCTGCGCCGCTGCCGCGAGACCGCCGCGGCCGTCGCCGACCGCCTCGGCCTGGACGTCCGCATCGAGGACGGCCTGCGCGAGAGCGACTTCGGCGCGTGGGAGGGGCTGACCTTCGGTGAGGTGCGCGAGCGGTACGGGGACGACCTGGCCGCCTGGCTCGCCTCCCCGGAGGCCGCGCCGACGGGCGGCGGCGAGAGCTTCACGGAGGTCGCCGAGCGGGTCGCGGCCGCCCGGGACCGCCTGACCGCCCGGTACGCGGGCCGCACGGTCCTGGTCGTCACCCACGTGACCCCGATCAAGACGCTGGTCCGGCTGGCGCTGGAGGCCCCGGCGCGGTCGATGTTCCGGATGGAGCTGTCGGCGGCCTCGATCTCGACCGTCGCGTACTACGGGGACGGCAACGCCTCCGTACGCCTGCTCAACGACACCTCGCACCTGCGCCGGCGGGAACGAGGACCCGCATGAACCGGCCGACCGGCCTGCTCGGGTTCGCCGCCGGGCTGCTGGTCCCGGTGGCGACCGCCCCGGCCGGGGTGTCGGGGGCGGTGTTCCTGCCGCCCGCCTCGTGCGGTCAGGTTCCGAGCGTCGCGGCCTCCGCCGCCAGCCGGGCCACCCGGTCCCAGTCCTTCGCCGCGATCGCGTCGCCCGGGACCATCCAACTGCCGCCCACGCACGCAACGTTCGGCAGAGCGAGGTACGAGGGTGCGGAGGCGAGCGAGATGCCTCCGGTCGGGCAGAAGCGGGCCTGGGGGATCGGTGCGGAGAGCGCCTTCAGATAGGCAAGACCGCCTGCGGCCTCGGCCGGGAAGAACTTCATGTCGCTCACCCCGCGCTCCAGCAGGGCCACCACCTCGGAAGTGGTCGAGACGCCGGGCAGGAACGGGACCCCGGACTCCTTCATCGCCTCCAGCAGCGCGTCCGTCCACCCCGGGCTGACCAGGAACCTGGCACCCGCGTCGACGGTGTCCCGCACGTGCTGCGGCGAGATGACCGTCCCGGCCCCGACCACCGCACCCGGCACCTGGGCTGCGATGGCCCGGATGGACTCCGGCGCGGCGGTCGTCCGCAGGGTCACCTCGATCGCCGGCAGCCCGCCCGCCACCAGAGCCCGGGCCAGCGGCACGGCGTCGGCCACGTCGTGCAGGACGACGACGGGGATGACGGGGGCGAGATCCAGTACGGAGGTGCCGGAGGGGGCTGCGGGCGGCGGCGAGGAGGAGGTCATGGCCCCCATCCTGCCGCGCCGCCTGCGATACCTGCAACGCCCGTTGCGGAGGTTGCAACGCACTCAGTGGATCTCCGTCACCACCACATCGAGCGACCACGGCCGCCCGGCCCGCGCGGGGGCCTGGGCCTCCACCATGTACCCGAGATCCCGCAACGCATCCACCAACTGCTCCGGGTCCTTCGGCCGCGCCTCCGCCGTCAGCAGGTCGCGCACCATCCGCCCCTTGGTCGCCTTGTTGAAGTGGCTGACGACGGACCGCTTCTCCACCCCGTCGACCATCTGCGACTGGAGCACCCGCACGCTCGCCGTACGCGCGGCCACCTCGCCCCTCGGCTTCCACGCCGCGGCGTATGCCGAGGACCGCAGATCCAGGACCAGCCCGTCCCCGGCGGCCTCGGGCATGACGGCCGCCATGGGCGTACGCCAGTACGCGCCGAGCGCCCCGAGGGCCGGGAGCTTCACGCCCATCGAGCAGCGGTACGGCGGAAGGCGGTCGCCGATCCGGACCGCGCCCCACAGCCCGGAGAAGATCAGCAGCGACTTCGCCGCGCGCCGCCGGGCGTCCGTGTCCAGGGAGGCCAGGTCGAGGGCGTCGTACAGCACGCCTGTGTAGAGCTCCCCGGCCGGCCGGGTCCCGGCGGTCCGCAGCTCGGCGTTCTTCCCGACCTCGCCCCGGAGTCCCACGCTGAGCCCGAGCACCTCGCGGGCCTTCTCCCCGTCCGCCCGGCAGAGCTCGACCAGCTCCTCCAGGACCGTCGCCCGTGCCCCGGCGAGCCCCGGCAGCGACAGCGACTCCGGCTTCAGGGAAGCTCCGCGCCCCGAGGCGGCCTTTCCTTCGGAGGGCGGCAACAGCACGAGCACGGCAGTTCTCCTTCGTACGCACGACGAGCGGTCCCGGCGGGCGTGCGGGCACTCCGGGGTCCTCGGCAAGGGTACGGGGGCGGGGTGGGGCTTTTTGGACGGTGCCGGGTTCTGCCGGCTGTACCGGGCTCCGTGTACGGTGCCGGGTTCGCGCCCCCCGGTAGGGGCACGGCCCCCGGGTCCGCCACGGCCACCCACGGCCCCGGATGCCGCCCGCCCCCTCCCGGCCTACGCTCGGTCCATGCCCCGCCGCCATCTGCGTATGACCGGGTCGGCCGACTGCTCGCTCGGGGCCGAGAGGCCGAGCGCCGCTGCTACGCCCGCGGCGGCATCCTCATCGACCGCGACGCGGGCTCGGTGACGCTCTTCAGCGACCCGGAGGACGCCGACTACCGCCAGCACCTCACGATCCCGTAGGGCAAGCCGCTCCCGCTCCCCGAGCCCTTCGCCTTCGCCTTCGACCTGGAGACCGGGGACTTCGACTGAGCCGCCGATACGGCCCGGTAGGATGGCGGATACGGCAGACGAGCCGTGCGGACGGCCGCGTGAGGATCCTTCGGGACTCCTCCCGAGGAACGTCCGGGCTCCACAGGGCAGGGTGGTGGCTAACGGCCACCCGGGGTGACCCGCGGGACAGTGCCACAGAAAACAGACCGCCCGGGACTTCGGTCCCGGGTAAGGGTGAAACGGTGGTGTAAGAGACCACCAGCGCCTGAGGTGACTCAGGCGGCTAGGTAAACCCCACCCGGAGCAAGGTCAAGAGGGGGCGTTCCCGGCAAGGGGACGGCCCTGCGTGAACGTTCGAGGGCTGCTCGCCCGAGTTCACGGGTAGACCGCACGAGACCGGCAGCAATGCCGGTCCTAGATGGATGGCCGTCTCCCCGGCCGCCGCGAGGCGACCGGGAGACAGAACCCGGCGTACAGCACGACTCGTCTGCCGGTGAGCGGCAAGGGCCTCCGACCAGGTGTTTCACTTGGCCGGGGGCCCTTTCTCCTCCGTCGGCGGGTCCGTCGGCCAGCGGTCCGTCAGCTCTTCCGCGTACACCTGCGAGAGCGGCTGCGGGCCCACGTACTGCTGGCAGTTGCACTGCCCGGCCTCGTAGCGCAGCGGCTTCTTGTTCTCGTCCCACGCCGTCGGCACCTCGACCTGCTCATGGCACCGGCCCCGCCGGTCGTGCTTGGCCAGGTGGTGGGTGCACCCGCAGACCGGCTCCGGCGACTTGTGCGCGGCCTCCAGAGCGAGGCGTTCCTGCTTCGCCGCCTCCAGCAGTTCCAGTTTTCGTTCGTGCCGGTTGCGCAGTGCGGTGCGGGCGGTGTCGGCTGCCCAGGCGAAGCCCCCGGTCCAGAAAAGGATCAGAACCCACCAGATCCAGTGCATCGCGATCTTCCTCCCCCTGTGCCCCTGGGCTCTCGGCGCACGGTATTTGACCTGCCCCGGCCCCTTGGCCTGCTCTGCTGCCCGCGGCCATTGTTCCCCACCCGTACGGGCGAGGACAGAGCGGCCACGGGACCGGGAGTGATGCGAGTGAGGGAAAGCGTGTACGACGTACCGATACGCCCGGCCACGCCCCAGGACGCGGAGGCCGTCACCAGTGTCTTCCTGGCGTCCCGCGCCGCCGCCAGGCCCTATCTGCCCCGGGTCCACAGCGACGAGGACAGTCTCGCGTGGATCACCCGCGTCGTGCTGCCCACCAGCACCACGGTCCGGGTCGCCGAGCAGGAGGAGGCGAGCTGTCCGGGTTCGCCGCGCTCGCGGGGGGCGACGAGCTGGACCATCTCTACCTGCGGCCCGACGTGCTGCGGCGCGGGATCAGAAGCCGGTTGCCGGCCGAGGCGCGGGAGGCCGCGGGCGGGCCGCTGCAGCTGTACGTGTTCCAGCGCAACGCGCCCGCCCGCGCCTTCTGCGAGCGGCAAGGCTTCGTCGCCGGCGCGTTCGACGACGGGAGCCGCGACGAGGAGGGTGAGCCGGACGTCCTCTACTGCTGGAGGCCGGCATAGCGGCAGGTCAGATGACTGGGGGGCGGCCCAGCCTCGTCATCCGCCACACCGTCGACCAGCGCATCGGGCGCCGCTCGCCGCACGGGGTGCGGACGCCCTCCGCGAAGCCGCCCGCCCAGGCGCGCAGGCCCTGGGCGTCGCGGGTGCGGGCCAGGGTGAGCAGGGTCCAGGTGGAGAGGTAGGCGGGGACCAGGGGGAGGGGCAGGTTGCGGCGGGCGAGCCAGACGCGGTTGCGGGCCGTCATCCGGTAGTAGACCGCGTGGCGGGCCGGGGACGTCTTCGGGTGCTGGAGCAGCAGCTCCGGGTCGTAGACGACCTTCCAGCCGGCGTCCAGCGCGCGCCAGGCGAGGTCCGTCTCCTCGTGGGTGAAGAAGAACTCCGCGGGCCACAGGCCCGTCTCCTCCAGCATCTTCATGGAGAACGCGTGGCCGCCGCCGAGGAAGGCCGTCACCTGCCCGCCCCGCATCGGGTCGCCCGCCCGCAGCCGGGGCACGTGGCGGCGCTGGGTCTCGCCGTGTTCGTCGGCGATCCGGAAGCCGACGATGCCGAGCCGGTCGTCGGCTGCGAAGTGGTCCCGGACCCGGCGGAAGACGTCCTTGTCGATCAGGAGGCCGTCGTCGTCCAGCTCGACGACCACGTCCACGTCACCGACCTCGGCGAGCCTGCGCAGCCCCTCGTTCCGGCCGCCCGGGCAGCCCAGGTTCTCCGGCAGCTCGATGGTGGTCACCCCGCCGTCGAGGTCCGCCAGCCCGGGGGTGGAGGTGTAGTCCGGGAGCTCCGTCCCGTTGCCGATGATCACGAGCCGGGTGGGCCGGACGTCCTGCATCGCGACCGACGCCAGCAGCGCCTCGACCGCCTGCGGGCGGTCCCCCATGGTCACGATGGATACGCCGATGCGTGGTGCGGACAAGTTCGGTACTCCTGGAGCTCGGCTGCCGTGCGGCTGCTGGTCGGCAGCGGTGCCCGCGATCGTAACGCCTCGGTGTTCAGTCCGCCGTTGCCGCCCGGCCATCCACCGGCCCGTCGCTGTTCAGCAGCCCGTACACGGCCATGTCGCGGCGCTCGTCGCCCACCTGCTGCCAGCCGCGCAGCACTCCCTCGTGCCGGTAGCCGACGTCCTCGGCGATCCGGGCGGACGCGGTGTTCCAGGGCTCGATGAAGAGCTGGAGGCGGGGGACGCCGAGGTCGCGCAGGGCCCAGCCCGTCACCGTACGCAGCGCGGCGCGGGTGACCCCCTGGCCACGGCCGGAGGCCACCATCCAGTACCCGATCGACGCCCGGCCCTCCGGCAGGTCCCGCAGCCAGAGCCCGATGGACCCCACCGGGCGCCGGTCCCGGGAGCGGACGATGGCGAACGGGTACCCGGCGCCGGTGGCCGCCCGGTCCCACTGCCTGCGGACGAACGCCTCGGCGGCCTCCTCCGAGTAGCGGGGCGGGATCGTGGTGATGAGGGGGATGTACCGGTCCTGCGCGGCCTCGCGCACCAGGGACAGGTCGCTCATCTCCCAGGGGCGCAGGACGAAGTCCGGGCCCGCGGACATGCTCGGGACGGTCAGTGGATCGGGGCCGGGCCGGGCGGCGCCGTCCGTGCCGGCGCCGGGGCCGGCACGCGATCCGGTCGCGCTGTCGGACCGGGGGCCGGGGGCGGGGTTGCGCGGGGCGTCAGGCTTGCGGTCAGCCATGCCCGTATCCTCCCGCGATCGGCGCGGTTGCGCCCCTCGGCCCGCCGGACCTCGACCGGCTTCACGGTGCCCGACGGCACGCCGATAAAGTGCTGGAATGATATTCAGCAAGGCCGGGTTCGGGGGAGCGGTCGCGGATTTCGAGGCCGCGGTGGTGGCCCAGGACGCGAAACGGTCCGGCAAGGCGTTCGTCCGGCTGCAGGAGACCTTCGGGCAGGCCAAGGAGGCGGAGCTGCTGGACGGCGGGCCGCGCCTCGCCGCCGTACTGGAGAAGGTCCCGCCCGGCCCTCGTGCCGTCGTCGCCGTCCTCGTCGGGGCCTGTGTGGAGCGCGGCGCGGACGCCGAGCGCTGCGCCCCGGGCGTACGGGCCGGGCTGCGGGCGGCACTTGGGGGAGCCGCGGCCTTCGCCGAGGCGTGGGCGGCGACCGGCGGCGGCCCGTTCCCCGTACCGGGTGACGGAGAGCCGGGTGAGGAGGCCGTCGAACGGGCGGGGGCCGACGCGGCGGCCGGCTGGTGGACGTTGCCCCAGTGGGAGAGGGCGGCCGTCGCCCTGCTGAACCACCGGGCGGTACGCGCCGGAGCCGGTGGCGGCCGGGCCGAGCTGCTGCGGTTGCTCACCGCTGTGGAACAGGCGTCCGGCCGGCAGTTCACCTCCCTCGGGCACGTCCTCCAGGTGCTGGACGACGAACCGCTCGTCGCCCTCCACCGGACCAGCGGCACCGGCTACGCCCTGCGGTTCTTCGGCGTCGGCGACAACTTCCAGCTGCACACCCTGCTCGCCGACGCGCTCATAGGCGGCGGCCATGTGGAGGGTCACGCCCCCTCGCCGCAGGAGGTCGCCGTCTGCCGGGAGACCCCGGGGCAGGTGGACACCGTGGGCTCCTTCGACCTGACCGCCCCGGACGGCGGCCGGCTCTGGAACGAGGGGGCTCCGGCGGACATCCCGGTGGTCGACGGAGTACGCCTGCTGGTGCTGGACGAGCCGTCCTACCGGCGGTCCTGGCCCGCAGGGCGCTTCTTCCCGGGCATGCGCGGTGACGTCATCCTGGAACGCGCCCTCGAACCGGAGGAGACGGCCCGCTGGTTCGCCCACGTCTCCCCGGCCAAGGAGCTGACCGGCTGACATCCTCCCCCGGATGTTCAGCCGATCCGCGTCCCAGTCCCGCCGACCCTGACCCGGTCGTCCCCGGCGCGCAGCTCCACCGTGAGGGTGCCCGGGCGGCCCATGTCCGCGCCCTGGTGGAGGGTCAGGACGGCCGCCTCCGGGACGAGCCCCAGCTCGCGTACGTACGCGCCGAACGCGGCCGCGGCCGCCCCGGTCGCCGGGTCCTCGACCACCCCGCCCACCGGGAACGGGTCCCGGACGTGGAAGACCTCCGGCGCCTCACGCCAGACCAGTTGCAGCGTCGTCAGGTCCAGCCGGCGCATCAGCGCTTCCAGCCGTGCGAAGTCGTACTCCAGGTCCGCGAGCCGCTCACGGGTCGCGGCGGCCAGCACCAGGTGGCGGGCGCCCGCGTAGGCGATCCGGGGCGGCAGGGCGCGGTCGAGAGCGGCGGCCGGCCAGTCCAGGGACGCCAGCGCCTCCGTGAGGTCCGCCGCGCCGATCCCCGTGACGTGCGGGACCACGCTGGTCAGGGTGGCCCGCAGCTCGCCGCCCTCCCGGACGACGGTGACCGGGACCTGACCCGCGGCCGTGGCGAACTCCAGCGTGCCCGGTCCGTCCCGCTCGGCCAGCGCGACGGCGGTGGCGACCGTGGCGTGGCCGCAGAACGGCACCTCGGCCCTGGGGCTGAAGTAGCGGACGGTGTAAGCGCCTTCGCCGGTCCGCTCCGTGAGGAACGCCGTCTCGCTGTAGCCCAGCTCCGCCGCGACCGCGAGCATCCGCTCCTCGTCCAGCCCCGACGCGTCCAGGACGACGCCCGCGGGGTTTCCGCCCTCGGGGTCGGCGGAGAAGGCGGTGTAGCGCAGGACGTCGGGGCGGTGGCCGTGATCACGTGTCATGGCACAGCCCAACCCTGCCGCCGCTCAGGGCATTCCCGCCCGGCTCTTCGCCGTACGGCTGCCGCAGCCCCCGGGCCGCGGCAGCCCCATCCAGCACGGTGACCGTCAGTGGCAGTTCTTGACGCCCTTGTTCGCCGCGGTCGACTTCCCCCAGGAGCAGGAGTCCTGGAGCTTGCCGTTCGGCTTGATCAGCCGGGCCTTGTCGCCGGTGTTGTTCCAGACGTACGAGCCCCGGTTCCAGTGCACGGTGCCCGCGACGTCCTTGCCCTTGCCGGTGCGGAGCTTGACGGTCTTGCCCGCACCGATCGTGTAGCTGCCGAAGGTGTAGGTGTAGCCGGTGTTGTCCTTCACCTTGTAGCCCTTGAGCTGGACCTTCTTCTTGCCGTTGTTGTGGATGTTGACCCACTCGGCGTTCAGGGACTTCTTCGACCGGTCGTCCTTGCCGGGACCGTCGTACTGGATGGTGCCGAAGTGCAGCCCGCCCTGGTGGGCGGCCGCCGAGGCCGGTGCCGCCGTGGCGAGGAGCGAGCCGGCCAGGGCGGTGGCGGCGGCCAGGGCGATCGGCGCAGCGGTGCGTATGCGCATGTGGTGTTCCTTCTGTGGTTTTCTGGTGAAGGCGTAACGAGATGCGATCATACGGTCAGCACGCGCTTGCTCGTTCAGGAGTGGGGAAATCCGCAACTTCTGTCATCTGGCGGCTAGTTCGGTCAGAAGTGGTCGCACCTGAAACGCGCCCCGGCCCCCGACGCTCCGGCCCCCTCAGCCCCGTCCGACGTACGGCATGTTCGTCGCCATCACCGTCAGGAACGGGATGTTCGCCTCCAGCGGCAGCTCCGCCATGTGCACCACGGTCCGCGCGACGTCGGTCGCCGCCATCACCGGCTCCACCGCCAGCTCCCCGTTCGCCTGGAGAACGCCGGTCTGCATCCGCTCGGTCATCTCGGTCGCCGCGTTGCCGATGTCGATCTGGCCGCAGGCGATCCGGTACGGGCGCCCGTCCAGCGACAGCGACTTCGTCAGCCCGGTGATCGCGTGCTTGGTCGCCGTGTAGGCCACCGAGTCCGGGCGCGGCGCGTGGGCGGAGATCGAGCCGTTGTTGATGATCCGGCCGCCCTGCGGGTCCTGCTCCTTCATCAGCCGGTACGCCGCCTGCGCGCAGAGGAACGCCCCCGTCAGGTTCACGTCCACCACCGCCCGCCAGTCCGCCGCCGCGAGCTCCTCCACCGGCACGCCCCCGGGGCCGAACGTGCCCGCGTTGTTGAACAGCAGGTCCAGCCGGCCGAACCGCTCCCCTACGGCGGCGAAGAGCGCGCCCACCTCGTCCTCGTCGGTCACGTCCGTGGTGACGCACAGCGCGTCCGGGGCTCCGGCCGCGGCCGCCGTCTCCGCCAGCGGTTCCGCCCGCCGCCCCGCCAGCGCGAGCGACCACCCCGCCCTCGCGAGGGAGAGCGCGACGGCCCGCCCGATTCCCGAACCGGCACCCGTGACAACAGCGACTCGTCGATCAGTGTTCATGGCCCGGCAGCGTACGGGAGAGGTCGGTGCACAGGGCACGCGGTGCTCATCGACCCGCCATGCGGAAGTTGTGCACGCGACAACGGCGCGTCGCGCGCCGGCGGTGCGCTGAGTTCCGACAGCATCCGGCAGCATCCGGCAAGCGAGGGGCATATGACAGCCGCACCGACCTCCACGGCGCCCGGCCAGGGTGTCCGATCCACGCAGAACGTTCGATCAGCCGAGGGTGTCCGACCCGTCGGACCCTCCACCGCCGCCACCCGGTTATCCCGGCCGGGCGGCCTGGGCCGCCGCCGTCTGCTCACCGGGGCGGGAGCCGTCGCCGCGCTCGCCTTCACGATGAACCTGCCCGCGGCCGGCACGGCGAGCGCCGCCGAGCTGGACGCCCGCAGGATCACCGAGAACCCCTTCACCCTCGGCGTCGCCTCCGGCGATCCGCTCCCCGGCTCCGTCCTCATCTGGACCCGCCTCGCGCCCCGCCCCTACGAGCCCGCAGGCGGCCTCCCCGCCGGCCGCGTCCAGGTGAGCTGGGAGCTGGCCCACGACGAGGGCTTCCGCCGCATCGTGCGGCGCGGATCGGTCACCGCCCACGCGGAGTTCGCCCACAGCGTCCGGGCCGACGTCCAGGGCCTGGACTCCGGCCGCGTCTACTACTACCGCTTCCGCACCGGCAGCTGGACCAGCCCGGCCGGCCGCACCCGCACAGCGCCCGCCGCCGGGACCCGTAACAGCTCCCTCACCCTGGCCGCCGTCTCCTGCCAGGCGTACCACGACGGGTACTTCACCGCCCACCGCCACCTGGCCGCCGAGGACGTCGACGTGGTCTTCCACCTCGGGGACTACCTCTACGAGTACGCCGTCACCGCCACCGGCGGCGCCCGCAACTACACCGACCGCCGCCTGCCCGCCCACTACAACCGCGAGACGGTCACGCTGGAGGACTACCGGCTGCGCTACGCCCTCTACAAGTCCGACCCCGACCTGCGCGCCGCCCACGCCGCCCACCCCTTCGTCGTCACCTGGGACGACCACGAGACCGAGAACAACTACGCGGGCGACATCCCCGAGAACGACGTCGCCCCCGAGGAGTTCCTGCTGCGCCGGGCCTCCGCGTACCGCGCGTACTGGGAGAACCAGCCCCTGCGCGCCCCGCAGCGCCCCACCGGCCCCGACATGCGGCTCCACCGCCGTCTCACCTTCGGCCGACTCGCCCAGTTCGACATCCTCGACACCCGCCAGTACCGCAGCGACCAGGCGTACGGGGATGGCTGGCGCACCCCGGGCCCGGAGTCCGAGGACCCCGCGCGCACGATGACCGGGGCCGCCCAGGAACGCTGGCTGATCGACGGCTGGCGCGTCTCGGACGCCACCTGGAACGTCGTGCCCCAGCAGGTCACGTTCGCCCGGCGGCGGGACGTGCCCACCGCCGCCTACAAGCTCTCCATGGACGCCTGGGACGGCTACCCGGCCTCCCGGCAGCGGGTGCTGGCCTGGGCCGAGGCCGCCGGGGTGGAGAACCTGATGGTCCTCACCGGCGACGTCCACGTCAGTTACGCCTTCGACCTGAAGAAGGACTTCGACGACCCGGCCTCCCGGACCGTCGGCACGGAGATCGTCACCACGTCCGTCTCCAGCGGCAAGGACGGCGCGGAGCGGCCCGCCAACTGGGAGAACCAGACCCGCGCCAACCCGCACATGAAGCATTACGACGGGCGGCGCGGCTACGCGGTCGTCACCCTCACCCCGAAGGAGGCCCGCGCCGACTTCCGTACGGTGTCGGCCGTCACGACCCCCGGGGCGCCGGTCTCCACGGCGGCCTCCTTCGTCACCGAGGCGGGGAATCCGGGGCTGACACCGGCCTAGAGGAGCTCAGTGGTCCGCCGGGTAGTGGACGCCGATGCGGTCCCGTACCGCGTCGAGCGTCCGCATCACCGCGAGCGATCCCTCCAGCGGTACGAGGGGGGACTCGCTCTCGCCCGCCCGGACCGCGCGCATCACCTCGGCGGCCTCGTACTGCATGCCCGACAGGCCCTCCGGCCCGGGCCCCGAGGTGACCGTCTCCGGTTCCCTGCCGGGCCGGTGCAGCACGAAGTGGTCCGGGTGGAAGAAGTCGCGCGGGAGGTCGATCCGCCCGGCCGTGCCGATGACGGTGGCCGCCGTCGGGTGGTGGCCGACGATCGAGCAGGAGAGCAGCGCGGTGGCGCCCGACTCCCAGCCCAGCAGCATCCCCGTGTTCAGGTCGACGCCCTCGGGAGAGAGGAGCGCGTCGGCCTGGATCCGGTCCGGCTCACCCAGCAGCAGGTGGGCGAAGGAGACCGGGTAGACACCCAGGTCCAGCAGCGCCCCGCCGCCCAGGTCCGGGTCGCGCAGCCGGTGACCGGGGGCGAAGTCGCCCGCGAAGCCGAAGTCCGCCTGCACGGTACGGATCTCGCCGATCGCCCCGTCCCGCACCAGCTCGGTCAGCCGCCGGACCACCGGGTTGAGGTAGGTCCACATGGCCTCCATGAGGAAGAGGCCGCGGTCCCGGGCGAGCGCCACCAGCTCCTTCGCCTCCCGGCTGTTGAGCGTGAACGCCTTCTCGCACAGCACGTGCTTTCCGGCCCTCAGCGCGAGCGCCGTCGCCGCGTGGTGCGCCGAGTGCGGGGTGGCCACGTACACCACGTCCACCGCGTCGTCGGCGACCAGCTCCGCCCAGCTCCCGTAGGCCCGCGCGATGCCGTGGCGCTCGGCGAAGGCCCGCGCCGAGGCCTCCGTACGCGAGGCGACGGCCACCACCTCGGCGCCCGGCAGCGCCTGTACGTCCGCCGTGAAGGTCGCGGCTATGCCGCCCGTCGCCAGAACACCCCAGCGCACCGTCCCGCTCATGCCCGCCACCCCATCCAGCCCGAAAAAGGTATCGACCACTCCGGCCGAGCTGAGAGCATAGATGCGGATTCAACGATGTGGAGACGAGAATGCCGGACAGCGGCGGCAGCCGGGCCCAGCGAGAACACATACCCACCTCCGGGACCGGTCCCGGAGCCGACAGTGCGCCGCTCACCCCGCACGGGGACGCCGGTGCCCTCTCCGTCGACCCGGGCGCCCCGCAGGTCACCGCCCCCGCCGGCCTTCCGGTGGTCCCGGAGGCAGGCGGGCTCACCGCCCCCGCGGCGAAGGCGGCACGACGCGCCGGGTTCCTGGTCACCATGGTCCTCGGCGGTCTCACCGCCCTGCCGCCGCTCTCCATGGACATGTACCTCCCGGCGCTCCCCGCGGTCACCGACTCCCTGAGCGCCCCCGCCGCCACCATCCAGCTCACGCTGACCGCGTGCCTGGCCGGGATGGCGCTCGGCCAGCTCGTCGTCGGACCGATGAGCGACCGCTGGGGCCGCCGCAGGCCGCTGCTCCTCGGCATGGTCGTCTACGTCATCGCCACCGCGATCTGCGCCCTGGCCCCCTCCGCCGGACTCCTCATCGGCTTCCGCCTCCTCCAGGGGCTCGCGGGCGCCGCGGGCATCGTGATCGCCCGGGCGGTGGTGCGCGACCTCTACGACGGCGTGGAGATGGCCCGGTTCTTCTCCACCCTGATGCTGATCTCCGGCGTCGCCCCGATCATCGCCCCGCTGATCGGCGGGCAGGTGATGCGCTTCACCGACTGGCGCGGCATCTTCGTCGTGCTGACCGGCGTGGGCATCGTGCTCACCCTCGTCGTCTGGAAGTGGCTGCACGAGACCCTGCCCCCCGGCAGCCGCCACACCGGCGGGGTCGGCGAGGCCCTGCGCACCATGCGCGGGCTGCTCGCGGACCGGGTCTTCACCGGCTACATGATCACCGGCGGGCTCGCCTTCGCCGTCCTGTTCGCCTACATCGCCGCGTCCCCCTTCGTCGTGCAGGAGATCTACGGGGCCTCCCCGCAGACCTTCAGCCTGCTGTTCGGCCTCAACTCGATCGGGCTGATCGCCGTCGGGCAGATCAACGGCAAGCTGCTGGTGGGCCGGATCAGCCTGGACAAGGTGCTCGGCTTCGGCCTGACCGTCATCGTGCTCGCGGCCGTGGCGCTGCTGCTCATGACCACGGGCGTGTTCGGCGAGGTGGGCCTGGTCCCCGTGGCGGCCGGACTCTTCGTGCTGATGTCGGCGATGGGTGTGGCGATGCCCAACACCAACGCCCAGGCCCTGATGCGCACCAAGCACGCGGCGGGCTCGGCCTCCGCGCTGCTCGGCACGTCCTCGTTCCTGATCGGCGCGATCGCCTCGCCGCTGGTCGGGATCGCGGGAGAGGACACGGCCGTCCCGATGGCGGTCGTGCAGGTGGTGTGCGCGGTGGCGGCGGTGGGCTGCTTCCTGGGGCTGTGCCGCCCGTGGCAGCGGGCGGGGAAGGGCGCCCTCTAGCCGGTTTCCGGGGGCTCAGTCGGTACGCGGGTACCCGATCAGATGCGTCCGCTCCTGCCGGTCCGTCCAGCGGAACACCCCGACGCCGGTCGCCTCCATCCCCGGCAGCCGGGCGTTGCGCGACAACTGCTCGGTCGTCCAGTCCGCGAAGTCGACCGCGACCGGCAGCCCGCCCCCGGAGAGCGCCTCCGAGGCGTCGCGCGCGTTCTCGGCCCCGTACGCGATGCCGTCGTCCGTCACCGTGGCCAGCACCAGATGGCTGGAGCCGTCCTCCTTCTCGAAGCAGTGGCCCTGGCCCGCCTCCAGGTCGAAGGCCAGGTTCCCGGCGATCAGGTGGTCGCCCGAGGGGGAGAGGACCGCCTGCGGGTAGCGCCCCGGCTTTATGGCGGGCCGGTGGCACTCCACCGATACCAGCGGCTCGCCGGTCGCCGTGTCGTGCACCGTCCACAGCTCGTGGGTGGCCGCCCGCTTCGCCTTCTTCGCCAGCGCCCACTTCGCCAGCACCCGGTCCGCGGCCACCGACGTCACCACGCCGCTGCTCCGGTCGACGCCCTTGGGCGCCACGTTCCGGCTGAACCAGCCGCCGCGCACCCAGAACTCCCGTGCCCCGCCGACGAGCAGCCCCGCGGCGGTCTGTCCGTACACCTCGGTGAGCTGCTTGCAGGCCGGGCAGCCCTTGGGGTACTTCAGCTCGTCCGCGCTCAGTTCCGAGACCGTGCCGGTGACCGGGTCGACCAGCGTGCTGTTGGCCTTGCCGTCGCTGATCACGATCTCCGGGCCGTTCGTGTCGACGTTCGGGGCGCCTGACCACGGCACCTCGACGCGCTGCCGCGCGCCGTCCGTCACGTCGTACACGTCGAGGGAGACGAAGGTGGACGCCGGTGTCAGCCCGTCGCCGACCTTCCCGTACGACCAGGTCACGAAGTACTGCCGGCCGCCCGCGGTGACCGTGGCGAGCCTGGGGTGGTGCAGCGGGTCCGGTGGCCGCCAGGCCTGGCCCTGCCAGCCCAGCTTCCCGGTGGCGGTGTCGACGGTGCGCAGCCGGTAGCGGTTGCCGTTCGACCGCTCCACATAGGCGAGCCGGCCCGTCGCGTGGGAGACGGCGACCTCGGGGGAGGAGCCGATGATCTCCCAGCCCCGGTCGGTGGCGTACTGCGGCGGGACAGTGAGCCGGGTGACCGGCCCCGCGCTCGGCATGACCCGTTTCGCGGGGGTGGTGGAGGCCCCTTTGCCGCCCTGGCTGTCCGGGCTGCCGCCGCAGGTCGCCAGGAGGAGGAGCAGGGCGAGGAAGACCACCCCGCCTGCCAGGGCCAGCCGCACGACCTTCTGTCTCATGGCTCCCCCGGTGGACCGAACCTGGTCTCGTGCTGTGCGCTGCGTGCCTCGTGCCTTGTGCTTCACGCCGTGCGCTTCACGCCTCGCGCTTTGCGTCTCGTGCCGATCTCGCGCGGGCCAGCGTAGCAACGACCCTCTGACCGCGTGGAGTTCGCCGAGAACCTGTTCCGGACCGGTTACGCGGGCTCCGCCGCCGGATCCCGTACCCTCGCCGGCCCGGGCCGAGCGGAATGCGCCCGAGGGTTCCCCCTCCGCCTACAATTCGGCGGTGAACGTCACCCTCCCCACCGCCCAGTCCCTGCGCGCGGCCCTGGCCGGGCTGCTCGACGGGCTGCCGCCCAAGCAGGCCGCGCAGGCCGTCGACCGGCTGATCGCCAGCTACCGCGGGGAGACGCCGACCAACGCCCCGGTCCTGCGGGACCGCTCCGACGTCGTCGCGTACGCCGCGTACCGGATGCCCGCCACCTTCGAAGCCGTACGGTCCGCCCTCGGCGCCCTGGTGGAGGCCGCGCCGGACTGGGCGCCCGCCACCCACACCGACGTCGGCGGCGGCACGGGAGCGGCGAGCTGGGCGGTGGCCGGGGCCTGGGAGGGGGCGGCGACCACCGTCCTGGACTGGGCCGAGCCCGCCCTCGCCCTCGGCCGGGAACTGGCCGAGGCGTCCGGGGTGCCGTCCCTGCGGGAGGCCCGCTGGGAGCGGGCCCGGATCGGCACGGCGCTGGAGCTGGCACCGGCGGACCTGGTCACCGTCAGCTACGTACTCAAGGAGCTGACCGCGCAGGCCAGGACCGAGCTGGTCGACGCGGCCGCCGCGGCCGGGCAGGCCGTGGTGATCGTGGAGCCCGGCACCCCCGACGGATACGGGCGGATCATCGAGGCCCGGGACGGGCTGATCGCCGCCGGACTGCGGATCGCCGCACCCTGCCCGCACAACGATGCCTGCCCGATCGAACCGGGCACCGACTGGTGCCACTTCTCGGCCCGGGTCAGCCGCTCCTCGCTCCACCGGCAGGTCAAGGGGGGCTCGCTCAGCCACGAGGACGAGAAGTTCGCCTACGTCGTCGCCACCCGCTTCCCCGCCACCCCGGCGCCCGCCCGGATCACCCGCAAGCCGCAGCTCCGCAAGGGCCAGGTCCTGCTGGAGCTCTGCACCCGGGACGAGGGCCTGTCCCGCTCCACGGTCACCAAGCGCCACGGCGAGCTGTACCGGGCGGCCAGGGACATCACCTGGGGTGACGCCTGGCCGCCGGACACCCCGGACACCCCCTGATCCCCGACGAAGTCGGCGTAGGAAGGCGACTCGAGGGCGCTTCCCCCGGTCGGGGCGCTCGCGCCTACCCCCGTAGCTCCTGCGTGCAGCACTTCACGCTGCCGCCGCCCTTGAGCAGCTCACCCAGGTCCATCGGGACCGGGTCGAAGCCCCGGTCCCGCAGCGGGTCGAGCAGCCCCGTCGCGGCCTGCGGCAGCAGGACGTGGCGGCCGTCGCTGACCGAGTTGAGACCGAACGCCGCCGCGTCCGCCTCCCGGGCGAGCAGCGCGTCCGGGAAGAGCCGGCGCAGCACGGCCCGGCTGCCGGGGGAGAAGGCGTCCGGGTAGTACATGATCTCGTCGGCCGCCGCGTCCAGCACGCACAGTGCGGTGTCCAGGTGGTAGTAGCGCGCGTCGACCAGGTCGAGGCCGATGACCGGCAACCCGAAGAACTCCTGGGCCTCGTCGTGCGAGAGCGGGCTGGAGCGGAAGCCGCGCCCGGCCAGGAGGTAGGAGGCGGTGACCGCGAAGTCCCCTTCGCCCTCGTTGACGTGGTCGGGCTCCCGGATCTCGGTGAAACCGTGTCCCCGGAACCACTCACGGTGGGCCTCGGCCTCCTCGAACCGCTCCCGGTAGGCGAACAGGGCGCCGAGCACCCGCCCGTCGATCACCGTGGCGCCGTTGGCCGCGAAGACCATGTCCGGCAGCTCCGGGCGGGGGGTGAGCAGTTCGACGGTGTGGCCGAGGGCGCGGTAACGGTCGCGCAGATCCTCCCACTGGGTCTGGGCCAGCGGCAGGTCGACGGGTTTGGACGGGTCCATCCACGGGTTGATGGAGTAGGTGACCCGGAAGTGCGTCGGGGCGCACATCAGGTAGCGACGAGGGGTGGCGTCACGGTTCAACTGGGGCTCCTCGCGAACGGCGGCCGGGCCGCGGAACGGTGGGATGCGCACGGTCTGTGCGTGAGCCCATGGTGCGCCGTGCGGGCGAGATCCGCAGTGGACCGATCGGGTGGTTCACCGGATCGTCCTACCGCGGCCACCTTTCGGCCGCCCGGTCACGGGATACGGGCTGCGGGACACGGGCTAGACGAAACGTATCGGCTTGCCCGACGCTAGATTGGCCGCATGGCACCCCACAAGGCACCCGACTCCAGCCGCCGCAGCGACCGCTCCCGCCGGGCCATCTACGACGCCGCCCTCGCCCTCGTCGGCGAGAGCGGCTACCGGCGCACGACGATCGAGGGTATTGCCGCCCGCGCCGGGGTCGGCAAGCAGACGATCTACCGCTGGTGGCCCTCCAAGGCGGCCGTCCTGATGGAGGCCTTCCTGGACCTGGCCGCCCGGGCCGCCGAGCAGGCGGGCCCGCAGGCGGGCGGCGCCGAGCGCGGCATCCCCGACACCGGCGATCTGGGCGCCGACCTCAAGCTCGTCCTGCGGGCCACCGTCGACGAGCTGAACGACCCGGTGATGGAGGCCCCCACCCGGGCACTGACCGCCGAGGGCATCGTCGACGCGAAACTGGGCGCCGAATTCGTCGAGAAGCTGCTCGACCCGCAGCTCGCGTTGTATGTCACACGGCTGCGGGCCGCACAGGAGGCCGGACAGCTCCGCCCCGACGCCGATCCGCGGATCGCCCTGGAGCTCCTGATCGCGCCACTGACCCACCGCTGGCTCCTCAGGACCCTCCCGCTCACCCATGCGTACGCCGACCGAATCGTCGACTACGCCCTCGGCGGGCTGGCCTCTCGCTCTTGATCCTTATCCGTTATGTGGTGACATCAGGCGTGATGGTGCTCACTCGGTGCAGTGGTGCACGGCCCCGCTGGTGAACTCTGGCCACCCCCGCCGCCAGATGGTGCGACGATGGAGAGGCAACGCTGAGGTGAAATGCTGAGGTGAGGGGATAGATGGGCGCCGATTCCGGCCGTTTCCGCGGCACAGAGAGCAGGATCTCCCAGTGGCTGCGGCGACGTCCCAAAGCACCAGGGGCCGAAGCCGAGGAGACGGCCCGGGTGGCGCTGCTCCTGGCGGTCGCCGAGGGGGGCATGCCCATCGCCCCCGCCGCCCACCCCCTCGGATACCGGTGTTCGTGCGAACGCATCGGCTGTCCCACCCCGGCCCGGCACCCCATCTCCTTCGCCTGGCAGACGCAGTCGACCACCGACCGCGCCCAGATCGAGCGCTGGGCCCGCAGCCAGCCGCTGGCCAACTTCATCACCGCGACCGGCATGATCCACGACGTGCTGGACGTCCCGCTCACCGCCGGCCGCAGCGCCTTGGAGCGTCTCCTCGCGGCGGGCATCGACGTCGGCCCGGTCGCCCAGTCCGGTGAGGACCGGATGCTCTTCTTCACCGCCACCCGCGGCACCCCCGAGGACGAGGACGAGTGGTGGCCCTGCGAGCTGGACTGCCACCCCGAGACCATGGACGCCCACCCGGGTCTGCGCTGGCACTGCCGCGGCAGCTACGTCCTCCTGCCGCCCGCCCGGCTCCCCGGTGAGCTCGAGGTCCACTGGGTGCGCGGCCCCGAGCACGAGCTGCCCGACCCGCTGACCCTGCTGGAGACGCTCACCGACGCCTGCGCGCGGTATGCGGGCAGCGCCGAGCAGAGCGAGCTGGATCACGACTCGATCGCCTGGCCGTTGAGCCGCTGAGCCGTTGAGCTGTTGGCGACCAGGCGTGTGGAGCTGCTGAGTCGCTGAGGACCGAAAAGGATGAGGGCGGTGTCCGGATCCCGGACCCCGCCCTCCCGCCTGCCCGCCCTCTACTCACCCTTCGCCGCGACCAGACCCGGCAGCCGGTTCAGCAGCCGCACCCGGCCGCCGGAGTCGGAGCTCTGACCGCGCGCGGGCACATGGACCAGCTGGCTGGAGATCCGCTCCTTGGTGAGGCTGTTGGTGACCTCGCCGGTCATCAGGGCCTTCACATCCGCGTTGACCTCCGGCTTCAGCCCCTTCGCCGTGACCTGTCGCTCGAAGTGCTTGCTGCTGAAGAAGACCAGCGCCCCGCCGTCCTCGGTGCGCAGCCCGAGCGGCCCGAACGTGCCGCCGGAGAGCGGCTGGTCGATGTACTGGTACGAGAACCCGGCCCGCCGGGTCGTGCGGCGCGTCTCGCGCCACTGCGAGGTCGCCGTGCTCGGGGCGAAGACGTCCGGGGTGCCCTTCTGCAGATACTCGGTGTACGCGATGCTCAAGTCGGCCGGAGACACGGTCAGTTCACCGCTCTGCGGCTCCACCGGTGTGGCGAGCCCGTCCTTGTCGCGGGCGAACTCCGGTACCTGGGACGGGGCGACGACCCCGAGATAGGACGCCTTCCACAGCGCGGCGGGGCCACTCCGTACGAACACGACCAGCCAGCGGGTGTCCCGCTTCCCGCCGTCCTCGTCCCGGTTGGAGTCGGTGTCCGCGAGGAACCAGCGCGGCCAGCCCGCCTTCTTCGGGATGATGTAGGTGGCGTCCGTCAACTCCAGCGGCTTGTGCGCCTTGTTGCCCCCGGGGCTGTACGTCTGCCGCGCCTTCAGCCCGGCCTGGTTGATCGCCCCCAGCGACCCCGTCACCCGGTCCGCGTCCAGCGCCGGATCGTACGCCTTGTCCGCCGCGTTGTAGGCGGTGACGAAGTCCGTCAGGGCCTGCGCGGCCTCGGACTCCGTCGCCCCCGGCAGCACTTCCAGCTCACCGTGCACCGTCACACAGCCACTCGCGGTCACGCACAGCACCGTCGCCGCGGCGAGCGCCGCCGTCAGCCGACTCACCCTAGGGCCTCTCGTCATCCGTTGCTTCTGCGCCTTCTGCATCCGTCGCCCGCACTGACCGTCGAAACCCTACCGGGGCGGCGAACGGCGCGCGGGCGCGGTCCGGACACAGCGTCCACACCGTGATCTGGCGCCCCACCGGGGCGGGGTCGGGGCTCCAGGGGCGTACGCGAGGTACCGACGGGCTCTCAGGAGCGTACGGGAACGACCAGCGGGGCCCCCGTACGCGGATGCGGGAACACCTCCACCGGCTGCCGATACACCTCACCGAGCAGCTCTCCGTCGAAGATCTCCCGCGGCGGGCCCACCACCGCGATCCGCCCCTCGTGCAGCACGGCCACCCGGTCCGCGTACGCCGCTGCCAGCCCCAGATCGTGCAGGACCACCACCACCGCGTCCCCGGCGGCGGCCCGCTCCCGGCAGATCCGCAGCACCAGCTCCTGGTGGCGGAGGTCCAGGGCGGCCGTCGGCTCGTCCAGCAGCATCAGCGGGGCCCGCTGCGCCAGCACCCGGGCCAGCGCCACCCGGGCCCGCTCGCCGCCCGACAGCTCGGAGAACGGCCGGGCGGCGAACCGGGTCACCTCGGTGGCCGTCATCGCCGCCGCCACCGCCGTGTCGTCCTCGCCCTCCCGCTCCGTACCGGCCCAGGGCGCCCGCCCCATCCGTACGACGTCCTCCACCGGGAACGGGAAGGAGAGCGCGGCGGACTGCGGCAGCACCGAGCGGCGCAGGGCCAGTTCCGGCGCGGTCCAGGCCGCCGCCGGACGGCCGCCGATCAGCACCTCTCCGCTGCCGGGGGCCAGGTCGGCGGCGAGCGCGGCCAGGAGCGTCGACTTGCCGGCCCCGTTCGGACCGACCAGCGCCACCACCTCGCCCGCGTGCGCGGTCAGGTCGACGGAGTCCAGCACCTGCCGCTGCCCCAGCCGGACCGAGAGCCCGGCGGCCTCGACGGCGGGTGAGCCGGGGGCGACGGGCGAGGGCAGCTCCCGGGTGCGAACCGCGAACAGGTCTCTCAGCGTCCTCATGCCCAACCACCTTGCTTGCGACGGGTCCTGCGCAGCAGCCAGAAGAAGAACGGGCTGCCGAAGAGCGCGGTGAGCACCCCGAGCGGCAGCTCGGCGGGGGCGGCCACGGTCCGGGCCGCGAGGTCGCCCGCCACCAGCACCAAGGCGCCGCCGAGCGCGCTGCCCGGGATGAGGAAGCGGTGGCCGGGGCCGTTCGCCATCCGCAGGAGGTGCGGCACGAGCAGCCCGACGAACGAGATGATCCCGGCGACGGCGACGGCGGCGGCCGTCAGCAGCGCCACGACCAGCACCAGAAGGATCCGCAGCCGCTCCACGTCCACGCCCAGGTGGCGGGCGGGCCGTTCACCGAGAGCGAGCAGGTCCAGCCTGCGGGCGTAGAAGGGGGCGATGAGCAGTCCGGCCAGCGCGCAGGGCAGCACAGCCAGCACCTTGGGCCAGGTCGCCTGGGAGAGCGAACCGAGCTGCCAGAAGGTGATCTGGGTGATCTGCGCGTTGTCCGCGAAGAAGATGAAAAGCCCGATCAGCGCGCCCGCGAAAGCGTTGACGGCGATACCGGTGAGGATCAGCGTCACGACCTCGGTCCGGCCGCCGGAGCGCGAGAGCGTGTAGACGAGCAGCACGGTGGCGAGGCCGGCGATGAACGCGAAGACGGTGATCGTCCAGTTGCCGAAGAAGGTCAGCCCCAGCGCGATCGAGGCGACCGCGCCGACCGCCGCGCCCGCCGAGATCCCGATGACGCCGGGCTCGGCCAGCGGGTTGCCGAACACGCCCTGCATCAGGGCGCCCGCGCAGCCGAGGGAGGCACCGACGAGAAGGGCGAGGACGACGCGGGGGAGCCGGACGTTCCACAGGACGCTCTCCCCGACCCGGTCCAGCGGCCGGCCGCCGAGCCCGATCCGGTGCTGGACGGAGGACAGGACGTCCCCGATGGGGATGGAGTACGCGCCGATGGCGGCGGAGAGCAGACACCCGGCGAGCAGGGCGAGCGAGAGCCCGACGGTGAGCACGAACGCGTTGCTGCGGCGGGACCTGGGGGCCGTTTTCGGGTCGGCAGCCGCGCCGGGGTCCTCCTTGGCGAGCGGCTCCCCGGTGCGTTCCCCGTACGAGGTGGTCACTGGCCCCTGCCGCCCTTCGGGTACAGCTGCTCGACGATCTCGGCGAGCACCCGGTCGGTGCGGGGGCCGTAGTTCAGCAGCACGCCGTCGTCGATCGAGACGACCCGGCGGTCCATCCCGGCGGGCGTCTCCGCGATGCCGGGGATCTTCACCAGACCGTCCATGCCGCCCACCGATTCGAGCCCCTTGCTCATGAGCAGGATCGCGTCGGGCGCGGCCTTGGCGAGCGCCTCGCTGGTGATGGCGGTGAAGTCCTTGTCGAGGCCGGACGTCTTGCCGACGTCGACCGCGCCCGCCGCCTCCAGCAGCGAACTCGCCCCCGACTCCGCGCCGCCCAGCAGATAGACGGAGGCCGAGCCGCGCAGATAGAGGAAGGCCACCCGGGGCTTCTCGCCGTCCGCGTGGTCCGGGATGGTCTTCTGTACAGCCGCGATACGGGACTCCGTGCGGGCCTTCAGCTCGCTCCCGGCGGCCGGTACGCCGAGCGCCTCGGCGACCGTGTCGATCCGGCGGCCGACGTCGGCGAGCTCCCTGGGGGGCTCGACGACGACCAGCGGGATGCCCGCGTCGCGGATCTGGTCGATCGCCTCACTCGGTCCGGTCGTGGTGTCCGCGAGGACGACGGTCGGCTTCAGCGAGAGCACGCTCTCCGCCGAGACGTCGTGGGCGCGGGTCACCACGGGGAGCTTCTCCGCCTGTTCGAAGGTGGCGGTGATGTCCCGGGCGACGACCTGCTTGCCGAAGCCGAGCGTGAAGACGATCTCGCTCAGTGAACCGGTGAGCGGCACGATCCGGTCGGTGGAGTCGACGGTCACCCCCGTGCCGTCAGCCGAGTCCACCGTCACCGGCAGCTTCGGTGCGGGTGCGGCGGCCAGCGGCTCGACCCGGTCCGCGTCGGCGGAGCTCTTGGCGGCCTTCGCCCCCGTCGATGCGGAATCGCTTCCTCCGCCGCAGCCCGTCAGAAGCAGGGTGAGGGCCATCGCGGCGGTGAGGGCGGCGCCCGCCCGGCCGCGGGCCGGCCGACCGCCGAAGGCCCGCCCGGAGCCCGGGGCCTGAGGGCCTTTCGGGGCGAAGTCCTGCGTGATGCGCACTGGGCACCGTCCTGTCGTTCTGCGGCGTGCGGTGGGTGATGGGGGGCGGGCGGTTCGGATGTGAGGGATGTGTCAGTTGTGTGGAGGTGGCGGAGGGGTTCCGGCACGGGCTGCGAGTACCTTAGGTTAGCCTTACCTTCACTGCCAGCCCTCGGAGGGGTCCCTCATGCTGCCGTCCAGATCCGTCCGCGCGCTCGCCGTCGCGCTCCTCGCAGTGCTGCTGGGAGCCATGCTCCCCGCCGCCACCGCGCAAGCGGCCGGCCGCACGGTGCAGGGCGGACGGCTGGACTGGGGCATCAAGTCCTCCTTCCAGAGCTACGTCACCGGCCCCATCGCCCAGGGCGGTTGGAGCCTGACCGGCGGCGCCGCCACGGTCGGCGGCAGCCAGTTCCGCTTCCACTCCGCCAGCGGTTCCTACGACCCGGTGACCGGCGCCTTCAGCTCCGGCTTCTCCGGCGGGGTGCGCTTCACCGGCCACAAGAAGGCCGACGGAACCAACGAGCTGGACCTCGTCATCAGCCGCCCCACCGTCCGGATCAGCGGCGGCAGCGGCACGCTCTTCGCCGACATGGTCAGCAAGGAGCGGGGGACCGGCAAGGTCAGCAACCGCTCCCAGGTGCCGCTCGCCGCGCTCGGCCTCGGCGGCATCGACATGAAGGGCGGTTCCACCCCCATCGCCCTCAGCAACGTCCCCGCGACGCTGACCGCGCAGGGTGCCGCCGCCTTCGCCGGCTACTACACCGCCGGTACGCCGCTCGACCCGATCAGCCTCTCCGTGGACACCAAGGCTCCGGCCGAGCCGAAGCCGGCCCCGTCCGGGAAGAAGGACGAAGCCGCGAAGGACGAGGATGCGAAGAAGGACGCCGGGAAGGACAGGGCCGAGAAGAAGGCCGAGAAGGAGAAGGCGGGCCGCTTCGAGGACGCCGCCGTCGACTGGGGCGTCCGCCGCACGTTCCGCGAGTACGTCACCGGCTCCATCGGCCAGGGCAAGTGGACGCTCGCCGACGGCGCCCAGGACGGCGGGGCACTCTTCCGCTTCCCGCAGGGCAAGGGCACGTACGACACGAAGAAGCAGACGCTCGACGCGGACTTCGGCGGCAGCATCCACTTCACGGGCGCCCACGACCTCGACCTGAAGTTCGCCGGTGTCACGGTCGCCGTGACGAAGGGCGAGGGCACCCTGTCGGCCGACGTCACCAGCGCGGGCGCCACTCGCAAGGACGTCCCTCTGATCACCTTCGCCGCCAGGGACTTCGCGCCCGAGGAGGGCCTCGCCGTCCTCACCGAGGCGCCCGCCACCCTCACCGAGGACGGGGCCGAGGCGTTCGGCTCCATGTACAAGGCGGGCACGGAGATGGACCCGGTCTCGCTCGCCGTCGCCGTCGACGACAAGGCCCAGCTGCCCCCGCTGCCCGACCTCGGCAGTGAGCCGACGGCCGCCGCCGAGCCCACCGCGAAGGCCTCGGCCGAGCCCTCCGCCGCACCGGCCGCCGCCGCATCCGACTCGGGCCCGGGCGCCGGTACGTACGCTGCGATCGGCGGCGGTGTGCTGCTGCTCGCCGCGGCCGGGACGTTCTTCGCGCTGCGCCGCCGTGGTGCCGCACCGACCCCCGACGCCGACGCCTCCCCGGGCTCCGACGCCGCCTCCCCGGACGCTGACGCCGCCTCCCCGGGCTCCGACGCCCCCCAGACCTCCTGACACCCATGAGCGCCTTGTGGTCGCTCATCCCCTCCTCCACGCCTCCCTTCCTCCCCCGTTGCCCTAGGAGACCCACCGACATGGCAGCCACTCGCCGCCCCATAGCCCTTGCAGCAGCCGTCGCCACGGCTGCCGCCCTGGGCGCGACCTTCGCCCTCCCGGCCTTCGCAGCCGACGGCGCCCCCGCCGATGCCGCGGCCGACGCCCCCGCCGCGCCGATCTTCCAGCTGGAGTCGGGCGCGCTGGACTGGGGGGTCTACTACGGCTGGCGCGACATGATCGGCAAGGTCAAGGGCACCGCCACCCTGGCCGACGGCGTCACCCAGAACGCGGACGGCACGTACAAGTTCCCCTTGGACAAGGGGGAGTACAACCTCGGCAACCACGGTGTGACGTCCTCCTTCAAGGGCAGCGTGCATTACGAGGCGCACAGCGGGGCCCTGGACATCAAGCTGTCCGACTTCAAGGTCGTCACGGTCGGCAAGAGCGGGAAGATCACCGTCGACGTCACCGTCAAGTCCCCGGGCAAGGACACCGTGGTCAGCGACGACCTGGCGATGGTCACGCTCGACCTCAACGGTGTCGATCCCTCCAACGGTGCCGAGGGCATGAAGTACGCGGACATCCCGACCGCCTTCACCAAGGAGGGCGGCGCGGTCTTCGCCCGCTACACCGCGGGCATGCCCGCCGACCCGGCCACGCTGGCCGTCAAGCAGGCCACACCTCCGGTCGGCCCGCCCGTGGACCCCCCGGTCGACCCGCCCGTGGACCCCCCGGTCGACCCGCCGGTCGAGCCCCCCGTGAAGCCTCCGGTCGAGCCCCCCGTGAAGCCCCCTGTCGACCCGCCGGTGAAGCCCCCCGTCACGCCGACTCCCACCGAGACCGCCAGGCCGGTCAGCGGCCCGGTCGTCGACGGCACCCTGGACTGGGGCCTCAAGAAGTCCTTCCGCTCGTACGTCGTCGGCCCGATCGCGCACGGCAAGATCGAGACGAGCGACGGCGCCACCGCCGGCGACGACGGCTACCGCTTCACCAAGGCCACCGGCCACCTCGACGCCGAGAAGAACAGCCTCAACGCCCAGTTCAAGGGCAAGGTGCGCTTCCTCGGCCACGAGACCGCCGGTGACTACAAGCTCGACCTCTCCCTCAGCAACCTGAAGGTCGACGTCCAGGGCACCACGGGCAGGATCGTCGCCGACGTCTCCACCAAGGACATGGCTTCCGGCAAGGTCGACACCTTCACCGGCCTGGCCTTCGCCGACCTGAAGGTGCCCGCCGGCGCGCTCGCCGCCAAGGACGGCATCGTCAACCTCAAGGACATCCCGGCGACGCTCACCGAGGACGGCTCCAAGGCCTTCAGCGACATGTACAAGAAGGGCGATGAGCTGGACGCCCTGAACGCCGCCGTCTCGCTCGACAAGGACGCCACGCTGCCCCCGGGCGGTTCGTCGGGCGGCTCCACCGGCGGCTCGGGCTCCACCGGCGGTTCGGGCTCCACCGGCGGTTCCACCCCGGGCGGCTCCACCACCGGCGGTGGCACGGTCGGCGGTTCGACCACCGGCGGCTCCACCACCGGTGGTTCGGTCGGCGGCTCCGGCGCCCTGGCCGCCACCGGCTCCGATGTCCCGACCGGCGCCCTGATCGGCGCTTCCGGCCTCGTCGCGGCGGCCGGTGCCGGCCTCGTGGTCGCGGCGCGCCGCCGTCGTAACGCCACCGCCTGATCAACTCCGCACCACCCGCGGGGCCGTGCCGGCAGGTACGGCCCCGCGGCCGTTCCCGCGTGATGCTTGAATGCGCACGTGAACCACTACGACGTACCCCGGGGCATCGACGTCCTGCGGGTGTTCTGCGGACCCGATGGACGCCACGGCAACGCCCTCGGCGTCGTACGCGACGGAAGCAGCCACCCGGACGAGGCCTCCAGGCAACAGCTGGCCCGGCAACTGGGCTTCAGCGAGACCGTGTTCGTCGACGACCCGGAGCGCGGCCGGGTGGACATCCACGCCCCCGGGCTGCGGTTGCCGTTCGCCGGGCACCCGCTGGTCGGCGCGGCCTGGCTGCTGGACCTGGAGGTCCTGGAACTGCCCGTGGGGGACGTGTTCGCCCGCCAGGACGGGGAGTTCACCTGGATCACCGCCCGCCCCGAGTGGGCACCGCCGCGCACGCTCCAGCAGTACGCGACGGCGGACGAGGTGGAGGAGCTGCCGGGACCGCCGCCCGGGGAGGGCTGGCTCTACGCCTGGGCCTGGGAGGACGAGGCCGCCGGGCGGGTCCGCGCGCGGGCCTTCCCGAGGCGCGGCGAGGGCGTCGTCGAGGACGAGGCGACGGGCGCGGCGGCCATGCTGCTGAGCGCGCGGCTCGGCCGGGCCCTGAACATCACACAAGGACGCGGCTCCCAGATCCTCACAGCACCCGCGCCGGACGGAGCGGTGGAGGTAGGGGGCCGCGTCCTGATGGCCGCCCGGGCTGAACCCCGGACGGCCGCAAGCCGTACGACGGCGGCTAGGCGCTGAGCGGGAACGCCTCGCCCAGCTCCCGGAACACCGCGGTGTTCAGCGCGAAGGCGCGCTTGCACTCCTCGACGATCCGCTGCTTCTCCAGGTCGTCCGCGTTCACCGCGTCCAGCAGCTCGCGGTAACCCCGCTTGAAGGCGGCCGGGTTGGTGATCTCCTCGAAGACGTAGAACCGCACGCCGTCGCCCTTGCGCTCGAAGCCCCAGGTCCTCTCCGCCTTGCCGCGGATGATCTGGCCGCCCGACAGGTCGCCGAGGTAACGGGTGTAGTGGTGCGCGATGTAACCGGCGGGCCAGGTGCGCGCGCACTCGGTGACCCGGGCGGCGTACGCGGCGGTCGCCGGCAGCGGCTCGAGACCCTCGCGCCAGCTCTCCCCGCGCAGGTGCGCCAGGTCGCGCTCCAGCTCGGTGGAGCGCATCAGCTCGGTCTGTATGAAGGGCCCGGCGACCGGGTCGTTCCGCAGGGCCTCCGCGCCCTCCTCCAGTGCCCGGTAGACGAACCACAGCTGCTCGGTGTAGCGCGTGTAGGCGTCGACACCCAGCCGCCCGCCGAGCAGGTCACTCATGAAGGTCGAGGTCTCGGCCTCGGTGTGCTGTTCGTGCGACGCGGTGCGGATGAGCGTCGAGAAGGGAGTGACGGTGGCGGTTGCGTCCAAGGCGGGCCTCCGGGGACCGAGGGGGACGGGAAGTCCAGAAACAGACGGAAACACCGGCAGGCGACCGCCGCAACGCCGCGGCGGCGCGTGCCGGTACGCCGATCTTCCTACTTAGGTTTACCTAAGTCAACTGGTTCCCGACTGCTTGTCGGTAAAAAGTGCGCCCCGAAGGCCCGGAGTGGCCGCTTTCGACTATTTCGCGGAGACGGCGGGTGGCTGGGCGGCCGGCTACGGCAGGGTGAGGATCTCCGCCCCGGTCTCCGTGACCACCAGCGTGTGCTCGAACTGCGCGGTCCGCTTGCGGTCCTTCGTCACCACGGTCCAGCCGTCCTCCCACATGTCGTACTCGTGGGTGCCCAGCGTCAGCATCGGCTCGATGGTGAACGTCATCCCGGGCTGCATCACGGTGGTCGCGTGCGGGCTGTCGTAGTGCGGGACGATCAGACCGGAGTGGAACGAGGAGTTGATCCCGTGCCCGGTGAAGTCGCGCACGACCCCGTACCCGAACCGCTTCGCGTACGACTCGATGACCCGGCCGATCACGTTGATCTGCCGTCCCGGCCGGACCGCCTTGATGGCCCGGTTCAGCGACTCCCGGGTGCGCTCGACGAGCAGCCGCGACTCCTCGTCCACCTCACCGCAGAGGTAGGTGGCGTTGTTGTCGCCGTGCACCCCGTTGATGTACGCGGTGACATCCAGGTTCACGATGTCCCCGTCGCGCAGCACGGTGGAGTCGGGGATGCCGTGGCAGATGACCTCGTTGAGCGAGCTGCACAGCGACTTCGGGAAGCCCCGGTAGCCGAGGGTGGAGGGGTACGCGCCGTGGTCGATCATGAACTCGTGCGCGACCCGGTCGAGCTCGTCCGTGGTGACGCCCGGGGCGATGTGCTTGGCGGCCTCCTCCATCGCCCGCGCGGCGATGCGGCCCGCGATCCGCATCCGCTCCACGGTGTCGGCGTCCTGGATCTCCGGGCCGGTGTACGGCGTCGGGGCCGGCTTCCCCACGTACTCGGGGCGCCGGATGTTTCCGGGTACGGAACGGACGGGAGTGATCTCCCCTGGTACGAGAAGCGACTGGCCAGACATGCCAGCGAGTCTAACCAGCGCCCCCGGGGCACCATGGCAGGGAGGAAAGGAGCCGTCGATGGCCCTGTTCAAGAAGCGCACGGTCGGCAAACCGGGCGAATGGTACTACTGCCTGGAGCACAAGAAGGTCGAGGAGGGCCCGGAGTGCCCTGCCCAGAACCGGTTCGGCCCCTACACCTCCCGCGAGGCGGCGCAGCACGCGATGGACACGGCCCGCGACCGGAACCTGGAATGGGACACCGACCCCAAATGGCACGACGAGGACAAGGGCAGACCAGGCCCGTCCGGCGATTGAGGGCATCTTTCAGCCTCTCCGGGGCCTGAGGCCGCACGTCAGCCTCTCCGGCCCCTGAGGCCGCACGTCAGCCCCTCCGGCGCTGGAGAGGCGGGGTACGGAGCAGAGCCCCGGGTCACCCCTCCACCCGGGTCTCCCGCCTCCGCACCGCGTCCTCATCCGTCTCCGAGTCGTACCGCACCAGCTTCGGCAGCGCCGCCGTCAGCAGCACCACCGACGCCACGCACGCCACCCCGCCCGTCCAGATCGCCGACCGGGTCCCGGTCCAGCCCGCCATCGCCCCGGCCCGCACCTGCCCCAGCTGCGGCCCCACGCTGTACGAGAGCACCTCGATGCCCGCCAGCCTCCCCCGCAGCTCCTCCGGGATCGTCTGGTTCCAGATGGTCGAGCGCCCCAGCCCGCTCAGCATGTCCCCCGCCCCGGCCACGCCCAGGCAGACCAGCACCACCCACACGCTGGAGAACCAGCCCGCAGCCGCGATCGCCAGCCCCCAGACCGCCGCCCCGAACACCACGAACAGCCCGTGCCTGCGCACCCGGGACGTCCAGCCGCTGGTCAGCCCGAGCGCCAGCGAGCCCACCGAGCCCGCCGCGTACATCAGCCCCAGCGACCACTCCGCGTCCAGGTCGTCCGCCAGGAACGGGAAGACGGTGTTCGGGAAGGCGAAGAACATCGCCGCCAGGTCGATCGCGTACGTCCCCAGCAGCACCGGCCGGCTCCAGGCGTACCGGGCCCCCTCCACGATCCCGCGCAGCGACGGTCCGGCCGCGTCCCCGGCGGGCGGCGCGGGGGAGAGCCGCAGGCAGAGCACGACGGAGGCGGCGAACGTGCACACCGTCACCGCGTACGCCGTGCCGTGACCGGCGTACGCCACCACCAGACCGGCCAGCGCCGGGCCCGCGATCGCCCCGATCTGCCAGCGCAGCGAGTTCAGGGCGGCCGCCGCCGTCTGCTGGGCGTGCGGCACGATCCGGGCCGTCAGGGAGTCCAGCGCGGGCCGCTGGAGCCCGGCCAGCGCGGCAACCCCGCCGGCCACCACGTACAGCGGCCACAGCAGCGGCTCCGGGAGCAGCGCGTTGACCAGCAGGATCGCGGCGAGCACGCCGAGCCCCGCCTCGGTGAGCAGGATGACCCGGCGCCGGTCCACCGCGTCGGCGAGCGCCCCGCCGTACAGTCCGAAGACCACGAGCGGCACCAGCTCCACCGCCCCCATCGCCCCGACCGCGAGCGGCGAGCCGGTGAGGTGCTTGATCTGGAGCGGCAGCGCGATGAGCGCCATGAAGCTGCCGAAGTACGTGATCAGCCCCTGGATCCACAGCAGCCGGAAGTCGGGCGAGGAACGCCACGGCGAGAGGTCCGGCAGCAGGGCGCGGAGCCGCGACGGGGAAGGGGAGGCAGGGGGAGCGTCGGTCACGAGGGGCCATGATCGGTACCAGGGGGCGCTCCGGGCAAACCGATTTCCACGTCGGCCGTACGGTGAGGGCGACCGGGCCTCCGGGGCGGGATTCCGGGCCCTACCTGGCAGTAGGGTCGGCCCATGACTACACAGGACAGCGGCAGCGCGCCCAAGCCCCCCGCCAAGGACCCCTGGGACCTCCCCGACGTCTCCGCCCTGAGCGTCGGCGTACTCGGCGGAACCGGCCCGCAGGGGCGCGGCCTCGCCTACCGGCTCGCCCGCGCCGGTCAGCGGGTCACCCTCGGCTCCCGGGACGCCGGACGCGCCGCCGAGGCGGCCGCCGAGCTCGGCCACGGCGTCGAGGGCACGGACAACGCCGAGTGCGCCCGGCGCAGCGACATCGTGATCGTCGCCGTGCCGTGGGACGGCCACGCCAAGACCCTGGAGTCCCTGCGCGAGGAGCTCGCCGGCAAGCTCGTCATCGACTGCGTCAACCCGCTCGGCTTCGACAAGAAGGGCGCCTACGCCCTCAAGCCGGAGGAGGGCAGCGCCGCCGAGCAGGCCGCCGCCCTGCTGCCGGACTCGCGGGTCACCGCCGCCTTCCACCACCTCTCGGCGGTGCTGCTCCAGGACGAGTCCATCGAGGAGATCGACACCGACGTGCTGGTCCTGGGCGAGGCGCGGGCCGACACGGACATCGTGCAGGCGCTGGCGGGCCGTATCCCCGGGATGCGTGGCATCTTCGCGGGCCGGCTGCGCAACGCGCACCAGGTCGAGTCGCTGGTGGCGAACCTGATCTCGGTCAACCGCCGCTACAAGGCCCACGCGGGACTGCGCACCACCGACGTCTGACCGGCCCCCTCCCGGATCCAGAGGTCCGGGCCCGAGGCGGGGCACAACGGGGCATGGGGGACACTGGACGGGACCGTGACCGTTCCCCGACAGGAGCCGCCCCCCATGCCCCGCCTCGCTCTCTACGCTCTCGTCGTCTGCGTCCTCGCCGCCACGGCGGCCGTGGTCTCCTTCGTCCAGGGCAGCCTGCTCGGCATCATCTGGGTGCTGATCGCGGGGCTCTCGTCGAACATGGTGTGGTTCTACGTGCGCAAGCAGCGCGTGGAGGCCGCCGCCGACGCCGGCTGACCCCTCCCCGCCGCACCCTTCGCGGGCCCTGAGCCGTATGGGTCGAGGGCCCTTCCTCGTGGGCGTGTCCCGGTGACCGGACGCCGCCCGGGGCCGACCATGTGACGGCCTCGCCACGGCCGTGGCGCGCACGACGAGGGAGGACCGCGTGGCAGACGCGAGGGACGACGGCGCGAGGAACGACGGCGCGGGGTCGACCGCACAGGCCGGCAGCGGGAACAGGGGCCTCCTGGGGGAGGTACGCGACGCCGTCTCCACCCGGTCCGCGCTCGTCATGCTCGGGGTGCTCCTGCTGCAACTCGGCTTCGCCCTGTCCTACATGGGCGCCTTCCACGCGCCGAAGCCGCACCAGGTCCCGATCACCGTCGTCGCACCGCCCGCCGTCGAGCGGGACATGGTGGCCCGCCTCGACGCGCTCCCCGGCGACCCCCTCCGCGTCACCCCCGTCGCGACCCGCGCCGAGGCACGGGCACGGCTGCTGGACCGGCGCACCGACGCCGCCCTCGTCGTGGACCCGGCCGGACGCACCGACACCCTGCTCGTCGCCTCGGCGGGCGGCCCGTCGGCCACCACGGCGGCCGCGGAGATCCTCCAGGCGGTCGCGCGGGCGCAGAACCGCACGATCGTCGTGAGCGACCTCCGCGCGCCCTCGGCGGGCGACTCGCGGGGCCTGTCGTCCTTCTACCTCGTCCTCAGCTGGACCATCGGCGGCTACCTCGCCGCCTCGGCCCTGAACATGGCGGCCGGCTCCAAGAAGCCCACCCTGCGCCGCACCCTGGTCCGGCTGACGGCGATGCTCCCGTACGGCTTCGTCTCGGGCATCGGCGGCGCGATCATCGTGGGCCCGGTGCTGGACTGCCTGCCGGGCGCCTTCTGGGAGCTGGTCGGGCTCGGCACCCTGGTGGTGTTCGCCTCCGGCGCGGTGGGCGTCGCCCTCCAGTCGGTGGCGGGGACGGTCGGCCTGGGCCTCACCATCCTGATCTTCACGGTCCTGGGCAACCCCAGTTCCGGCGGGGTGTACCCGTCCTCGCTGCTGCCACCGTTCTGGAGCGCGATCGGCCAGGCGCTGCCTCCGGGGGCCGGTACGACGGTGGTCCGCAACACCGTCTACTTCGACGGCAACGCCACCACCGGTGCCCTGTGGATCCTCGGCGCCTGGGCGTTCGGCGGTGTGGCCGTGGCGATCCTCGCCGCCGCCCTGCGCGAGGGGCGGAAGCGGCGAGGACCCCGTACGGAGCCGGCGGCCGCCGCCGTGTGAGGACGGCCGCGCGGTCACCCCACCGCGCACACCGGGTTCTGCTCGCCGAAGAACGCCTTCCAGAAGCGGTAGAGGTCGTAACCGCAGTACCGCTGTGCGTCATCGACGCCGAGGGCGCCCAGCAGCCCGTCGATCACGTCGAAGAACGCGATGTTCACCCCGGGGATCCACAGGAGCCCGAACACGGCGATGAGCCCGAACGGCGCGATCGGCTCGACCTGACGCCGGATCCTGTACGACAGCCAGGGCTCGATCACCCCGTAGCCGTCCAGCCCCGGGATCGGCAGGGAGTTCAGGATGGCCGCCGTCACCTGGAGCATCGCCAGGAACGCCAGCGCGTACCGGAAGGCGAGCGGGACCCCGTCGAGCGCGTCCAGCCAGAACGGGGCCGTGCACACGACGGCGAACGCCACGTTCGTCAGCGGGCCGGCCGCGGAGATCAGACTGTGCTTCCACCGCCCGTGGATCCGGGCCCGCTCGATGTAGACGGCGCCGCCGGGCAGGCCGATCCCGCCCATGACGACGAAGAGGACGGGCAGCACGATGCTGAGCAGGGCGTGGGTGTACTTCAGCGGGTTGAGCGTCAGATAGCCCTTCGCACCCACCGAGAGGTCCCCGCTGTGCAGTGCGGTGCGGGCGTGGGCGTACTCGTGGAGACAGAGCGAGACGATCCATGCCCCGGTGACGAAGAGGAAGACCGCGAAACCGGTGGCGCCTCCGGAGCCGGCCCACACGGCCCAGCCCGCGACGGCGGTGACGGCGGCGATCCCGAGGAAGACCGGGCTGACTCTCCGGTCGCCACGGGTGGCTGCGGTGGTCATCGGCACACAACTCCTGGGGCTGGGGGAACGGCGACGGTCGTACGTGCGCCGTCACGGCGGGAACAGCGACGAGCGAAGACGGCCGACACGGCCGACACGGCCGACACGGCGGGAACGACGACGACCGGGGCAGGAGTTCCACCCGGTCGACACCGTGACCGTGTCCGTCGCGGACAATGGGCCCGTGCGCTACTGCATCCTCGGCACCACCCGGGCACTCCGTGACGACGGTACGGCCGTCGTCCTCGGCGGGGCGCGGCTGCGCGCCCTGCTCACCGCCCTCGCCCTGCACCCGGGACGGACCGTCCCGGCCGGGGTCCTCGTGGGCGAGGTGTGGGACGGCGACCTGCCCGCCGACGCGGCCGGCGCACTCCAGGCGCTGGTCGGGCGGCTGCGGCGGGCGCTGGGCCGGAACGCCGTCGAGTCGGTGGAGAACGGCTACCGGCTGGCCGCCGAGCCGGACGCCGTGGACCTGCACCGGTTCGAACGGCTGGCGGGGGAGGGGAGCCGGGCACTGGAGCGGGGCGACGCGGAGAAAGCCGTCACCGTCCTCGACGAGGCCCTCGCACTCTGGGGCGGGCCGCCGCTCGACGACCTGCCCGACCGCGCGGCGCCCGCCTCCCGCCTGGAGTCCCGCAGGCTCGCCGCCCGGCGGGCCCGGCTGGAGGCGCTGCGTGTCCTCGGGCGGGCGGACGAGGCCCTGTGGGAGCTGGCCGCGCTCTGCGCCGCCCACCCGCTCGACGAACCGCTCCAGGCCCTGCACATCAGGGCCCTGCGCGACGCCGGGCGCACGGCCGAGGCGCTGGCGGCGTACGACGAGGTGCGCACCGTCCTCTCCGACCGCCTCGGCACCGACCCCGGGCCGGAACTGCGCGGCCTGTACGCCGAACTCCTCCACCAAGGACCGGCCGCGCCCGAGTCCGCGAAGCCGCCCGCCCCGCAGCCCGCACCGGCCCCCCAGCAGTCACCGGCCCCTCAGCCGACCCCCGCCGCCCGGAAGCCGCCCCCGCCCGCCCCCGGCAACCTCCGCGCCCGGCTCACCAGCTTCGTCGGCCGGGACGGCGACATCGCGGCCCTGAGCGAGGACCTCACCCACGCCCGGCTCGTCACCCTCCTCGGTCCCGGCGGCGCGGGCAAGACCCGGCTGTCGCAGGAGACCGCGGAGGCCGTCGCCGACGCCTGGCCCGACGGCGTCTGGCTGGCGGAGCTGGCGCCCGTGGACGACCCGGAAGCCGTGCCCGAGGCCGTCCTGAGCGCGCTCGGCGCCCGGGAGACCGTGCTGCGGGGGGCCGGCGCCGAGGAGCTGCGGGCCGTCGACCGCACCGGCGACGACGCCCTCGTACGTCTCACCGAGCACTGCGCCCCACGCCGGATGCTGCTGCTCCTCGACAACTGCGAGCACGTCGTCGGGGCGGCGGCCGCCCTCGCCGACCACCTGCTCACCCACTGCCCGCAGCTCACCGTCCTCGCCACCAGCCGCGAACCCCTCGGCGTACCGGGCGAGTTCGTCCGCCCCATCGACCCGCTGCCCGACCCGATGGCGCTGCGCCTGCTCGCCGAGCGCGGGGCGGCGGCCCGGCCCGGGTTCCGTACCGACACGGACGAGGGGACCGCGGCCGCCTGCGCCGAGATCTGCCGACGGCTCGACGGGCTGCCGCTCGCCATCGAACTGGCCGCCGCCCGGCTGCGGATGCTCACCCCGCGCCAGATCGCCGACCGGCTGGACGACCGCTTCCGCCTCCTCACCAACGGCAGCCGGACCGTGCTGCCCCGCCAGCAGACCCTGCGCGCGGTCGTCGACTGGTCCTGGGAGCTGCTGGACGGAGCCGAACGGGCCGTACTGCGCCGCCTGGCCGTCTTCGCCGGCGGCTGCTCCCTCGCGGCCGCCGAGGAGGTCTGCGCCCTGCCAGGGCAGGACGGGAGCGTCGCCGTGGACTCGCTCGACGTCGCGGACCTGCTCGGCTCGTTGGTCGACAAGGCGCTCGTCGTCGCCGCGCCCGGCGAGGACGCGGAGATGCGCTACCGGCTCCTGGAGACGGTCGGGGAGTACGCCGCCGAACGCCTCGCGGAGACCGGGGAGCGGGCGGCGGTGGAGCGAAGCCACCTCGTCCACTACCGGGAGCTGGCCCGTACGACCGGGCCGGCCATGCGCGGGGCGGGGCAGCGCGCGGCCATCGCGGTCATCCGCCGCGAGTACGAGAACCTGCGCACCGCGTTCCGCCACGCCGTCGCCGCCCGGGACGAGCACGAGGCGCTGTGCCTGGTGCTCTCGCTGTCCTGGTACTGGATGCTGCGCGACCTGCGCTCGGACGCCCGCCAGTGGGCCGAGGCCGCCTCCTCGCTCGGCCCCGACCCGTTCGCCCGGCCCGGCGTCCGGGCTCCCTCGCTGCCGGAGCCGGCCATCGACCGGCCGCCGCCGATGGACGGCAGCCAGCTCGCGGAGGCACGGCGCGGGTCCGCCCTGATCCAGGTGGCCAGCGTGGACGACGCGATCTCCGCGTGGTCGGACGCCGCGGGGCAGGAGCGGCTGATGATCATCGCCGACGCCTACCGGCCGGGCCAGCCGCAGACTTGCCGCATGCCCGGTACCTTCTGGATGTACGCGATCATGTTCACCGGGGACATGGACCGGACGCGCGAGGCCCTCGACGAGACGGTCCGGGCCTCCCGCGCCTACGGCTACGAGTGGGAGCTGGCGGCCGCCCTCCAGCTGCGCGCCAACTTCCTGGCCGGTCACTCCGGCCACGCGGACCTGGCACGCGCCGACGCCGAGGAGAGCCTGGGAATCTTCACCCGGCTCGACGACGACTGGGGCACGGCCGAGGCGCTGGCGTCCCGGGGCGAGGCCAACGAGCGGACCGGTCACTTTGCCGAGGCCCTGGACGACTACGCCGCCGCCGTGGAGTACGCGCGGAAAATCGGCGCCAGCTCCCAGGTGGCGCTGTTGCGCGCCCGGTACGCCGGGCCGCTCGCCGAGCTGGGCCGACTGCCGGAGGCCGAGGCCGCGCTGCGGGAGGTGTGCGAAGGAGGACCGCCCCCGAGCCCCGAGTCCGTGGCGATCGCCCGGATGCATCTGGCCTTCGTCCTCGGCGCGCAGGGCCGGACGGCGGAGGCCCGCGAACAGGTGGACATGATCCGCGCGCGCCTCACCTTCGGCGATGTAGCCGTCTTCGACGGGTTCGTCTTCGGGGTGCTGGCCTGGCTGGACAACCTGGAGGGCGGGTACACCGCCGCCCTGGGCAACGCGTTGACGGCGCTGCGGTGTTCGCGGGAACGGCTGTCGATGATGATCGCCCCGCACATGCCCTCGGGCCATCTGGCGGCGATCGCCCGCGCCCTGGCCGGGTCCGCCGCCGCGGGTGCGACCGGGGCCTGCGCGGACGCCGCCCGGCTGCTGGGCCTCCAAGCGGCGCTGCTGCCCGGAGGGTATGTTCCGACCACGGTCGAGCGCCGCACCTTGACCGAGGCCGAGGAGGCCGCCCGGGTCCACCTCGACGAGGCGGCGTACGCCCGGGCGTACGAGGAGGGCGGCGGCCTCACACTCGACGAGGCCACCGCCCTGGCGGAGGCGTACCGGCAGGTGCCCCCGACGTGACGACGCGCGACGAGGCGCACCGGTCGGCGCCTCCGCGTTCAGGTCTTCTTGCGGAACTTGGCCACCGCCAGCGGAGCCATCACCAGCGTGATGCCGGCGGCCCAGGCCAGCGTCGTCCAGACGGAAGCGGCGACCGGGCCGCCCATCATCAGACCCCGCACCGCGTCCGCCAGATTGGACAGCGGGTTGTAGTCGGTGAAGGTCTGGAGCCAGCCCGGCATGGTCTGCGGCGGCGCGAAGATCGAGGAACCGAACTGCAGCGGCATCAGCACCAGCATCCCCATCCCCTGGACCGCCTGAGCCGTCTTCATGGCCAGCCCGAGCACGATGAAGATCCACATGATGGCCGCGCCGAACACCGCCGCCAGCGCGACGGCCCCCAGGAGTCCGAGCACGGACGTCCCCAGCGTCATACCGAGGGCGAAGCCCATCGCGAGCAGGATGACGATGGCGACCGTCATCCGGCCCAGCTCGACCACGATCTTGGCGATGAGGACCGAGGAGCGGGCGATCGGCATCGTCCGGAACCGGTCCATGACCCCCTTGCGGAAGTCGTCGTTGACCCCGGTGCCGACGGCCATGGCGATGTTCATGCCCATCATCGCCATCAGCCCCGGCACCAGGTAGTTCAGGTAGTCCTGCCGGTCACCGCCGAGGCTGCCGCCGACCGAGCCGCCGAAGACGTACACGAACAGCAGCGTGAAGATGATCGGCATCAGAAGGACGTCGAACATCGACTCCGGGTCCTTCTTGATCTGGAGCAGATTGCGCCGTACCAGGGCCCCGATGTGCCGCAGGTCGGCCCGCAGCCCGATCCGGCCCTCGCCGGCCACAGCGGCCTTCGTCGGTACAGGGCCCGCGGGGCCGGCAGGCGCGGGAGTCAGCGTCGTGGTGGTGCTGCTCATGCGGCGACCTCCTGGGGAACGGCGTCGGTGAGGGGAGCGGCCTTGTCGCCGGTGATCGCGAGGAACACCTCGTCCAGGCTGGGCAGGGCGGTGGAGACGTGGGCGAGGGAGATCCCCCGGGCGCCCAGCAGCCCGATGACGGCGGTCAGCTGCTCGTCGGTGAGGATGGGCACGTACAGCAGCCCCTCGTCCGGTACGGTCTGCGCCCCGGCGACGCCGTCGAGTCCGGCTTCCCGGATCGCCTGGCCCATCGCGGCCAGCTCCGCAGGGTCCGAGGGCCGCAGGTGCAGGGTGCGGCCGCCGACCTTGGCCTTCAGCTCGTCGACCCCGCCGCGGGCGATGATCTTCCCCTTGTCGATGACCGTCAGCTCCTTGGCGAGCTGCTCGGCCTCCTCCATGTACTGGGTGGTCAGCAGGACGGTCGCACCCTCGGCCACCATCCGCTGCACCTCGTCCCACACTTCGTTACGGGTCCGGGGGTCGAGGCCGGTCGTCGGCTCGTCGAGGTACAGCACGGACGGGCTGCCGGTCATCGATGCGGCCAGGTCGAGGCGGCGGCGCATCCCGCCGCTGTACTCCATGCAGGCCCGCTTGGCGGCCTCGGTGAGCGAGAACCGCTCCAGCAGCTCGTCGGCCCGGGCCCGCGCCTGCTTGCGGGGCAGATCGAGCAGCCGCCCGATCATGTAGAGGTTCTCCCAGCCGGAGAGCTTCTCGTCGACCGAGGCGTACTGCCCGGTCAGACCTATCCGGCGGCGCAGCTGGCGGGGCTGCTTCACCACGTCGTAGCCCGCGACGACCGCGTGTCCGGCGTCGGGGGTGATCAGCGTGGAGAGGCAGCGTACGAGCGTGGTCTTGCCGGCGCCGTTGGGGCCGAGCACGCCGAGGACGGTGCCTTCGCGGACGTCGAGGTCCACGCCGTCCAGTGCCTTGGTCTGGCCGTAGTGCTTGACCAGCCCCCGTACCTCGACGGCGTTGGTGCCGCTCCTGGGGTTCTTGTCGATTCGTTCCATGTCCACCATGGGACCAGCGCCCGCCGACAGCTCGCCGACAGCCGGCCGACACGGACCGGCACCCGCTTCCCCACGCGCGACAGCCCGCCGGTGGGGGTGTCGGCGGGCTGTCGGTGGTGCGGGAAATGGTCGATGAGGACCGGGTGGGTCAGTGGAAGGAGTGAGGGACCGGGTGGGTCAGTGGAAGGGGTGAGGGACCGGGTGGGTCAGTGGAAGGTGTGCTCCGGCGCGGGGAACGTACCGCCCACGACCTCCTCGGCGAACTCCTTCGCCGCGTCCCCGAGCACCTTGCGCAGGTTCGCGTACTGCTTGGTGAAGCGCGGTACCTTGCCGCCGGTCAGCCCGACCATGTCGGTGTAGACGAGCACCTGGGCGTCGGTCCCGGCACCGGCGCCGATGCCGACGGTCGGGATGTGCAGGGTGCGGGTGACCTCGGCGGCCAGCTCCTCGGGGACGAGCTCCAGCACGACGGCGAACGCGCCCGCGTCCTGGACCGCCTTGGCGTCGCGCAGCAGCTGGTGGGCCGCCTCGTCGCCGCGGCCCTGCACCCGGTAACCCATGGCGTTGACGGACTGCGGGGTCAGGCCGATGTGGGCCATGACCGGGATGCCGGCCTCGACCAGCAGCCGGATCTGCTCCAGGGACCGCTCCCCGCCCTCCAGCTTGACCGCGCCGACGCCCGACTCCTTGATCAGCCGGGTGGCGTTGCGCAGCGCCTGGACGGGGCCTTCCTGGTACGAGCCGAAGGGCAGGTCCGCGACGATGAGGGCGCGCTTGGTGCCCCGTACGACGGCGGCGGAGAGGATGGCGATCTCGTCCATCGTGACGGGCACGGTGGTCTCGTAGCCGAGGTGGACGTTGCCCATCGAGTCGCCGACGAGCATGACCGGGATCCCGGCCTCGTCGAAGACGGAGGCGGTCATCGCGTCGTAGGCGGTGAGCATGGGCCACTTCTCGCCGCGCTCGGTGGCAGCGGCGATGTCGTGGACGGTGACGCGGCGGGTGGACTTCCCTCCGTACAGTGCCTTGCTGCTGTCGGGGGACGCACCCGCGGGGGCGGACGGGCTCTGTGCAGACGGATTCTGTGCAGCCGAAGGTGACATGGCTGGTGAACTCCTTCGTCATCTCGAGGCGCCCTGACGGCGTCCCCGGATCGCTTCCATGGTGGCATCCCGCCCGGGCATACGGGAAGTGGGCCCGCACCGGCCGTCCGTTCGGCGATGCGTCGGACGGTTCTTCGCCGGCCTCGTACGGAACGTGGAACCCGTCGGTCCGCCCGTCTCCGGCACCGTTGGCCTCCCCGGCGACCTCGTCGACCGCGTCATCACGACGCTGCTCCAGGGGCCGGCCCCGGAAGCCCGGCGAGTGTGATCGTTCTGTCACAGACGTCCACCGGCCGGGCCCGAACCGGAACCTCCCGTCCCGCTCCGCTCGTCCTGCTGACGGAGAGCCGCCGTCGACGGCACGGAAGTCGGCGGCGGGAAAGACGCCGCCCATCACCTAGGGTCGGGGGGCGCGGCGATGTGTACGGCAAGGCAGTGAGGACGAGCGCGATGGTGCAGGCGTACGGGGCGGACACGGGCAACGGCAGCGCGGAGCGGCCGCAGCCCGACGGGAGCCGCTTCCGGAGCCTTCTGAAAAGAGCCGCCCGGGACCGGGGAATCTGGCGGCGCGGGATCGTGCTGGCCCTCTGCTCGGTGGTGCTGACCCTCGTGATGGTCGTCCACGCGCAGATTCCCAACCGGGTCGGCAACCTCGGCAGCCTCGTCGAGACGTTCCTGCCGTGGATAGCGCTCTTCATCCCCTTCCTGCTGCTCCTGGCCCTGCTGCGCCGCTCCGCCACCGCGCTGATCGCCCTGCTGCTCCCCGCGGTGATCTGGCTCAACATCTTCGGCGGTCTGATCACCGACAAGTCCGGCACGGGCGGCGACCTCACCGTCGCCACCCACAACGTCAACGCGGGCAACCCCGACCCCGCGGGCACCGCCCAGCAGGTCGCGGGCTCCGGGGCTGATGTCGTCGCCCTGCAGGAACTGCCGGGCGGGCAGGTGTCCACGTACGAGAAGTCGCTGGCCGCCCGCTACCCGTACCACTCGGTCCAGGGCACCGTCGGGCTGTGGAGCAAGTACCCGCTCAGCAACACCAGGCCGGTCGACATCAAGATGGGCTGGACTCGGGCCATGCGTTCCACGGTCAAGGCGCCGCAGGGCGAGGTGGCGGTGTACGTGGCCCACCTGCCGTCGGTCCGGGTGAAGCTGCACGCGGGCTTCACCGCCAACCAGCGCGACAACAGCGCCGACGCCCTCGGCGAGGCCATCGCCGACGAACCGGTCAAGCGCGTCGTCCTGCTCGGCGACCTCAACGGCACGATGAACGACCGTTCCCTGAACGCGGTCACCTCCCAGATGCGCTCCACCCAGGGCGCGGCGGGCGACGGCTTCGGATTCAGCTGGCCGGCGTCGTTCCCGATGGCCCGGATCGACCAGATCATGGTCAAGGGTGTCGAGCCGAAGTCCTCCTGGACCCTGGCGGCGACCGACAGCGACCACCTGCCGATCGCGGCGCGCGTGGAGCTGTGACCACGGTCGCGCAACCGTCCGTTCACCTCGCGGCATAAAACGTCTGCGACAATTTGTTCCAGTCGCATACATAAAGAAGACGCAGCCGTCGCCCGGCGTCCACGCCGAGGCGACGGCTCTCTGTTCTGCCCGCCCCCGCGTGATCGTGAAAGGTTCTCCCCCATGCCCCTGGCCCTGCTCGCCCTGGCCGTGAGCGCCTTCGGCATAGGCACGACCGAGTTCGTCATGATGGGCCTGCTGCCCAACGTGGCGGACGACCTCGGAACCTCCGTGCCGACCGCCGGATACCTCGTGTCGGCGTACGCGATCGGCGTCGTCCTGGGTGCACCGCTGCTCACCGGCCTCGGCTCCCGCGTCCCGCGCAAGAAGATGCTGCTGCTCCTGATGGCGCTGTTCACCGTCGGCAATCTGGCCTCGGCGCTCGCCCCCGACTTCGGCTGGCTGCTCGCGGGCCGCTTCCTCGCCGGGCTCCCGCACGGCGCGTTCTTCGGCGTCGGCGCGGTCGTCGCCGCCCGGCTGGTCTCCGAGGGCCGACAGGCGCGGGCGGTGGCGACGATGTTCCTCGGCCTGACGGTCGCCAACATCGTCGGCGTACCCGCCGCCACCCTGCTCGGCCAGCACCTCGGCTGGCGGGCCACCTTCCTCGTGGTCGCCGTGATCGGCCTGACCGCGATGGCGGCCCTGGCCCGCCTGGTGCCCCGCATCCCGGTCGAGGCCCACCAGGACGTACGCCGCGAGCTCCGCGCCCTCGGTGACCGTCAGGTGCTCCTCGGCCTGCTCACCGCGGTCTTCGGCTTCGCCGGGGTCTTCGCGGTGTACTCGTACCTCTCGGCGATGACCACGAAGGCGATGGGCTTCGGCGAGTCCTCGGTCACCGTCGTCCTCGCCCTCTTCGGCATCGGGATGACACTGGGCGCCCTGGCCGCTGGCCCCCTCACGGACCGGGCGCTGCGCCCGACCCTGTACGGCTCGCTCGGCGCCCTCGCGGTGGTGCTGGTGGCGTTTCCGTTCACGGTGCACGTGCAGTGGGCGGCGCTGGTGATGGTGGTGCTGCTGGGCGGAGTCGGGTTCATGACGACGACCCCGCTCCAGATGCTGGTCATGAACAAGGCGAAGGACGCCCCGACCCTGGCCTCCGCCTCCAACCACTCGGCCTTCAACCTGGCCAACGCGGGCGGCGCATGGCTGGGCGGCGTGGCGATCGCGGCCGGCTGGGGCTGGACGTCCCCGGCGCTGGTGGGCGCGGTGCTCGCGGTGATCGGCCTGGCGGTGGCGGCGACGGCGGGCTTCCTGGACCGGGGGCCGGGGAGGGCGTCGCGGGTGGTGGCGGGCACGTCCACGACCCCGCCCGGGACGGACCGGGCATCCGTTTCCAGCGGGACCGGCACCTTTTCCGGCCCGTCCGGCGCTTGAGGGCCAACGAAGCGCCGGACGAGCCAGGTCCACACCCGGCCCGTCCGGCGTTTGAGGACCAAGCGGCCACCGGACGCCCCCGGTAACCACCCGCCCCGCTAAGACGACTCGCGCCACCGGTTCGTGATCGGCAACCGCCGGTCCTTCCCGAACCCCTTGGGCGAGATCTTCGTCCCCGGCGGATACTGCCGCCGCTTGTACTCCGCGGTATCCACCATCCGCAACGTCTTGGCCACCAGCTCCGCATCGAACCCGGCCGCCACAATGGTGTCCATGCCCTGATCCCGGTCGACATACATCTCCAGGATCGCGTCCAGCACGTCGTAGTCCGGCAGCGAGTCCGTGTCGACCTGCCCCGGACGCAGCTCCGCGCTCGGCGGCTTGGTGATCGAGGCCTCGGGGATCGGCGGCGTCTGCCCGCGCTCCTCGGCGGCCCGGTTGCGCCACTTCGCCAGCCGGAACACCGACGACTTGTAGACGTCCTTGATGGGCCCGTACGCGCCGACCGCGTCGCCGTACAGCGTGGAGTAACCGACGGCCAGCTCCGACTTGTTGCCGGGCGCCAGCACGATCTGCCCCTCCTGGTTGGAGATGGCCATCAGCGTCGTACCGCGCAGCCGCGCCTGGAGGTTCTCCTCGGCGAGCCCGGTGAGCTCCAGCGACCCCATGTACGCGTCGAACATCGGCGCGATCGACACCGTACGGAAGTTGAGCCCGGTCCGCCGGGCCAGCTCGGCCGCGTCGCCCTTGGAGTGGTCCGAGGAGTACTTCGACGGCATGGACACGCCGTACACGTTCTCCGCGCCGAGCGCGTCGCACGCGATGGCCGCACAGATCGCCGAGTCGATCCCGCCGGAGAGCCCCAGCAGCACACTGCTGAAACCGTTCTTCGCAGCGTACGCACGCAGACCCACGACCAACGCCGAGTAGACCTCCTCGTCGTCGTCCAGCCGCTCCGCGTACCCGCCCGCGAACTCCGGCTCGTACGCGGCCACGGGCCGGTCGGAGAGCACCACATGATCGATGCGCAGCCCGTCGTCCACCACACCCGAGGGCGCGACGGCCTCGGCGGCGGGCAGCTCCAGATCGAGGATCACGCTGCCCTCGGAGAACTGCGGGGCACGGGCGATGACCTCGCCCTCCTTGTCGACGACGATCGAGTCGCCGTCGAAGACCAGCTCGTCCTGCCCGCCGATCATCGCCAGGTACGCGGTCGTGCAGCCGGCCTCCCGGGCCCGCTTGCGGACGAGGTCGAGCCGGGTGTCGTCCTTGTCCCGCTCGTACGGCGAAGCGTTGATCGAGAGCAGCAGCCCGGCCCCGGCGGACCGGGCGGCCGGGACGCGCCCGCCGTCCTGCCAGAGGTCCTCGCAGATCGCGAGGGCCACATCGATGCCGTGGACCCGTACGACGGGCATCGAGTCGCCCGGCACGAAGTACCGGAACTCGTCGAACACCCCGTAGTTGGGCAGGTGGTGCTTGGCGAAGTTGAGCGCGACCCCGCCGCGGTGCAGCACGGCCGCCGCGTTGCGCGGGGACCCGGCGGGCTGCCCGTACCGCGCGGCGGCGTACTCGGAGCGGTCCAGGTAGCCGACGACGACCGGCAGCTCGCCGAAGCCCTCCGCGTCGAGCCGGGCGGCGAGCGCGCGCAGCGCCTGCCGCGAGGCCTCGACGAAGGACGACCGCAGGGCCAGGTCCTCGACGGGGTATCCGGTCAGTACCATCTCGGGGAACGCCACGAGGTGGGCGCCCTGCTCGGCGGCGTGCCGGGTCCAGTGGACGATCGCCTCGGAGTTGCCGGCGAGGTCGCCGACGGTCGAGTCGATCTGATTCAGTGCGAGGCGTAGTTGAGGCACGCCGCCCAGTGTAATCGTCTTTCTGACGCGATGTCCCGGTGGCCCGGGCAAAATCTGCCCGGGCCGACCGAAACCGCAGGTGGGACCCACTGCCGGCGCCGACCCGCTGAGGCCTTGAGGCTCCGAGGCGCTGACGGTCCCGAGGCGCTGACGGTCCCGAGGCGCTGACCGTGCTGAGGCCCCGAGGTCTGAGGCTCAGCTGCGGTATCCGAGGACCGTCATCATCCCCGCCTCCGCGTGGTAGACGTTGTGGCAGTGGACCATCCACAGCCCTGGGTTGTCGGCGTCGAACTCCACGGTCAGCGACCGGTGCGGCAGGACGATCGCGGTGTCCTTGCGGGCCCCGGCGGCGTTCCCGCCCAGTGCGAACGTGTGCCCGTGCAGATGGAGGGGATGCCACATGGCGGTCCCGTTGTCGAAGACGACCCGCACCCGCTCCCCGGCCTCCACCGGCCGCCGCTGCCCGGCGGTGTACGGCTGCCCGTCGAAGGCCCAGTCGTAATCCGCCATCCCGCCGGTGAGCCGCATCCGGATGGTCCGGTCCGGCGCACGGTCGGCCAGGGCCACCGACGGATCCGGCACCAGCCGCCCCGCCTCGACGAGCTTCCCGTCCAGCTCCTCGGGCCGTACGGAGGCGCCGGGCGCCGCACCGCTCCCGGTCCGCAGCACGGCGAGGGCGGCCGCCTTCTTGCCCTCCGCCAGAGCGACGAGCGGGAAGACCCCGTCCCCGGCGGTGACGAGGACGTCGTACCGCTCGCCCATCCCCAGCAGCAGCGCGTCCCCCTCGGCGTGCCGGACGGGGAAGCCGTCGGTGTGGGTGACGGTCAGCCGGTGCCCGCCGAGCGCGACGCGGAAGGCGGTGTCGCCACCGGCGTTGATGATCCGCAGCCGGATACGGTCACCGGGGCGAGCGCGACACGTCTCCGGATCGTCCGCGACCCGCCCGTTGGCGAGGTAATGCGGATAGGCGACATCACCCGCGTCCCCGCCGAGCAGCTCACTGCGGGCACCCATCATCATCCGCGAGGGCCCGTCACCGCCCTCGTCCTCCTCGGCCCCCGACATGCCGTGCGCGCCATGATCCATCCCGGCTCCGCCGTCACCCATCCCCCCGGACAGCTCCTTCAGTACGGCCTCAGGCGTCGACCCCGCCACCCCGTCGACCCAGTCGTCGAGGACGACGACCCATTCCGTGTCGTACGCCAATGGCTCCTTCGGGTCCTCCACGATGAGCGGCGCGTAAAGCCCCCGGTCCTGCTGGACGCCGGAGTGCGGGTGGAACCAGTACGTCCCCGGGTGCGGCACCGCGAACCGGTACCGGAAGTCGGCCCCCGGCGCGATGGCCCGCTGGGTGAGCCCGGGGACGCCGTCCATGTCGTTGCGCAGGGCGAGCCCGTGCCAGTGCATCGAGGTGGGCTGGGGCAGGTGGTTGGCCAGGGTGAGGTCGATGGTGTCCCCGGCGTTCACCCGCACCTCGCGCCCGGGCAGCCGGCCCCCGTACGCCCAGGAGGTGACGGTGGTGCCGCCGCCCAGATCGAGCCGGGTGCGGGTGGCGGTGAGGGAGACCTCGCGTACGGGACCGGAGCCGCGCGCCGCCTCGGCCGCCGCGACCTCCTCGCCGCCGGGAGAAACGTACGTACCGGAGTCCTGGGCACCGCCGGGGGCGTGGGAACCGCCGAGGCCGCCGCCGTCGGAACAGGCGGCGAGGGCTCCCGTACCGGCGACGGCGAGAGCGGCGCCGAGCACGGCGCGTCGGGTGGGTTGCGTGGGCATGCTGGAATACACCTCTGGGAACTGCTGGTCGGTCAGATCAGGGAGAAGGGCGGAGGTGAACGCCCACTCCTAGATACGCAGCACCGAAACGCTGGCGAGCACCGATATCGGGGGAGGCGGATCCGGCCGCAGCACCCGCCGGAGCCCCGAACCCACCGGCGTACCGAGGGGCCGTCCGTCCGCGCGCCGCCCGAGCAGCCAGGCGCCGACGAGGCCCCAGGCGCCGAGAACGGCGAGGCAGACGGAGAGCGGATCCATGCCGCTCATGGGGGAGTCGCCGGGGGAGCGGTGTGCGGGATGCGCGGCGTCGGAGGAGGCCCCGGGCACGGTCACGGCGTCGGACGTTGCCACAGGTGCCGAAGGCGAGGGGGCGTGCTCAGCCGGATGCCCGACCGTATGCATGGTGACGATGCCGAAGAGCAGCGCGGCGAGCAGCAGGAGCTGCCCGTGCATCACGCTCCCGTTCCGGACTCCGCCGACCCTGCCAGCCATGCAGGCCACCCTACCCCCGGTGGGTATACGGGCGAACAGTGGCCCGACGCCTCAAGGGGCACCGGGCCACTCAGGGGAACTTGGCTTCTCAGCTGCGGGAGTAGACCTTCTCCGCCCAGGCCGCGATCTGCTCCTCGGTGAGGTGCTGCGCGAGATCGGCCTCACTGATCATGCCGACGAGCTTCTTGTTCTCGATGACGGGGAGCCGACGGATGCGGTGGTTCTGCATCTCCTCCAGGACCGCGTTCACATCCGCCTCCGCGTCGATCCAGCGCGGCGTGCCCTGGGCGAGGTCGCCCGCGGTCACCGTCGACGGGTCGTGGCCCTTGGCCACACAGCCGACGACGATGTCCCGGTCGGTGATGATGCCGACCATCCGGTCCGAGTCACCGTTGGCGGAGACGGGCAGCGCGCCCACGTTGTGCTCACGCATCAGCTGCGCCGCACGGTCGAGCGTCTCGTGGGCGGGGATCCAGCGGGCCCCGCTGTGCATGATGTCTTTGGCGGTCGTCATGGGGGATTTCCTCCTGCGTGCCGATGGCACTGCCGTGCGGCCCCGAGCGCAACCATCGTCATCGGCCCGCACGGGGCGCGCGACCGCAATCACCCGTTCGGGTGTGCTGGTACGGGGGTGGGGGCTGACACAGGGCTGATACGGGCCCCGCTCAGGTACGGGGCTTCGCCCCACGCGCGGCGAGCATGTCGTGCATGAGCCCCAGCTCGGACTGCTGGCCCTCCACCATGCCCGAGGCGAGCCGCTTCTCCACCGGCACGGCACACAGCGACACGCACGCCTCGGCCATGGCGACGCCACCGGTGTGGTGGTCGGTCATCAACTGGAGGAAGATGACCTCCGCCTGCTTACCGCTCAGCCCCCCGAGCCGCTTGAGCTCGTCCTTGGTAGCCATCCCCGGCATGAGCGCAGAGCCGGCACCGGCGCCGGACCCGTGCCCGGCCGCATGATCACCGTGCCCTTCCCTACTCTCCATCCACGCCATGGGCCCGGCTCCGCCCGGAGCGACCTTCGGCAGCTCCCACAGATCGAGCCAGCCGAGCAGCATGCCGCGCTGGTTGGCCTGGGTGTTGGCGATGTCGTAGGCGAGACGGCGTACGTCCTCGTCGTCCGTGCGGTCGCGGACGATGAAGGACATCTCCACGGCCTGCTGGTGGTGGACGGCCATGTCCCGGGCGAACCCGGCATCGGCGGAATCGACGGCCGGAACACCGCTCTCCCCGCCCCCGCGGGCGGAGGCGACGACGGCGGCCCCGGCGAAAAGGAGGGCGAGAACGGCACCCCCGGCGACCCACCGCACACGGCGCGTCCTGCGCCGCTCCTCGTTCCCGGCTTCGCTCCCGGTCCTCCGTACGGCCATGGCGGTCACCGCGGAACCGTGGCCAGCCCGCCGGTGCAGGGGGCGCCGGGTTCGGGGGTCTGCGCACCCCGGACGTACCGCGCGAGGAACTGGTCCACGCGCCGGTCCTCGGCACTGTCGACGGTGACCTGCTTGCCCCAGGCGGTCAGCACGACGGCGCCCTCCTGCTCCGCGTACGGGCTCATGAGGGTGAACGGGGTGCTCCGGACCCGCTCGGTGGCGTACAGGGGATCGCTGGGGCCGAAACGCATGACGTCGAGTCCTTCTGCGAAGGGGCGGGAGGGTGAAGGCCGGTCCGGTGACCGACGCGCGCAGGCGGGCGGGGGAGCCACCGCCGACCCCGGGCGCCATGGTCGCCGATCGTAGTGTGTGGCCGAGTGCTCTCTCTCACACCGTGTGCGTAATCTGGGGGAAATCCCGGGTCGCGATACTGAAGTGTCCCCCCTACCCCGGGCGGTGGTGCACGGACCGTCTGAACTGCAAGGATGTGGCAATGGACAAGCAGCAGGAATTCGTCCTCAGGACCCTTGAGGAGCGCGACATCCGCTTCGTGCGGCTGTGGTTCACCGACGTCCTCGGGTTCCTCAAGTCCGTCGCCGTTGCCCCGGCCGAGCTGGAGCAGGCCTTCGACGAGGGCATCGGCTTCGACGGCTCGGCGATCGAGGGCTTCGCCCGGGTATACGAATCGGACATGATCGCCAAGCCGGACCCGGGCACCTTCCAGATCCTGCCCTGGCGCGCGGAGGCCCCCGGCACGGCGCGGATGTTCTGCGACATCCTGATGCCGGACGGCTCCCCGTCCTTCGCGGACCCGCGCTACGTACTGAAGCGCATCCTCGCCAAGACGTCCGACCTCGGCTTCACGTTCTACACGCACCCCGAGATCGAGTTCTTCCTCCTGAAGAACAAGCCGGTCGACGGCACGCGCCCGACCCCGGCGGACAGCTCGGGCTACTTCGACCACACCCCGCAGAACGTGGGCATGGACTTCCGCCGCCAGGCGATCACCATGCTCGAATCGATGGGCATCTCGGTCGAGTTCAGCCACCACGAGGGTGCTCCCGGCCAGCAGGAGATCGACCTGCGGTACGCGGACGCGCTCTCCACGGCGGACAACATCATGACGTTCCGCCTGGTGATGAAGCAGGTGGCGCTGGAGCAGGGTGTGCAGGCCACGTTCATGCCGAAGCCCTTCTCGGAGTACCCGGGTTCGGGCATGCACACCCACCTCTCCCTCTTCGAGGGCGACCGCAACGCGTTCTACGAGTCGGGCGCGGAGTACCAGCTCTCCAAGGTCGGCCGCTCGTTCATCGCGGGCCTGCTGACGCACGCGGCGGAGATCTCGGCCGTCACCAACCAGTGGGTCAACTCCTACAAGCGCATCTGGGGCGGCTCGTCCCGCGCGGCCGGTGCGGGCGGCGAGGCCCCCTCGTACATCTGCTGGGGCCACAACAACCGCTCCGCCCTCATCCGCGTCCCCATGTACAAGCCCGGCAAGACCGGCTCGGCCCGCGTCGAGGTCCGCTCCATCGACTCCGGCGCCAACCCGTACCTCACCTACGCGGTCCTGCTCGCCGCGGGCCTCAAGGGCATCGAGGAGGGCTACGAACTCCCGGCCGGCGCCGACGACGACGTCTGGGCCCTCTCCGACGCGGAACGCCGCGCGATGGGCATCGAACCGCTCCCGCAGAACCTGGGCGAGGCGATCTCCCTGATGGAGAAGAGCGAACTGGTCGCCGAGACGCTGGGCGAGCACGTCTTCGACTTCTTCCTCCGCAACAAGAAGCAGGAGTGGGAGGAGTACCGCAGCGAGGTCACCGCCTTCGAGCTGAAGAACCTGCTGCCGGTGCTGTAGGGGCTGGTCCTGCCGCTGTGATGGGGGTAGGCCGTGGGGCTCCCCGAGAGACAGGGACTGGGGTCAGCGGCGCTTAGCCGCTGGCCCCAGTCGTTCTTGTCCCGTCAGCCGGCTGCACATCGCGGCCATGTCGAGCACGCCACGGGGCTGTGTCGCTGCCCACGACGACCTGGTGGCGCGATGACGTACGCACCGCCCACGGACACCGCTGTGCCGCCGTTGGGCATCTCCAGGTACCGGCCGCCACCGCCGCCGAACATGTTCATGCGGCGAGGGTGGGAGGGGATGGCCGCGCTCTCCGCCTCGTACCCTGAGCCGGACCCACGGGCCCGGGGTCTCGCACCCCTCTGCCAGAGGTGCGGCCCTGAGAAGCTCTACACCGGCGGTGTCCCCGGCGGTGACGGTGCCGGCGCTGGGTTGGGCAGCGGTGGGCCCAGGTTGGGTGGGGTCTTCGGGGGGCCGCTGCCGTGTCTGCCGTCGTTCGTCAGCTTGCGGGCGGGCAGGCCGTAGATGCCGAGCGGCGGGAACAGGTCCACGCGGCGCGGGTAGTCCGCCTCCGCGCACTCCTCGCAGAGCAGGTCCCGGCCCGTCTCCGTGTGCCGGGCCGCCGTGACCGGGGCGTTCCAGCAGGCCTCGCAGGTGCGGACGTCCGTCGCGGACAGGGCGATCACCGGTGCCTCCCGGGCGGGGCCGGAAGTGAAGCGTGACGGGCGGTACGCATGTGATGCCTCCGTCTCTCGGGGGTGGGCGGGTGGCCGTGAGGATTCATTCCGGCCGCTGCGGCTGAGACGAGGGGCCTACGGGGTGTCATCCGCGGGTCTCACGCCATGTGCGGACGAGCTTGGCCGCGGTGGGGCAGACCGCCCCCGCCCGGCAGGCGCCGCACGTCGTCGTGTGGGCGAGCAGGTCGCGATAGGCCGCGTCGGGGGAATCGGTCGTGGTCACGGTCGCCTCTCTGCTGATCTCGGCCCAGACGAATTCGGCGGTGCGGGTGAGGGTGTGCCCGAAGTGGTCGGCCGTGGCCAGAGCGGCGAGGACCGCCGCGTGCTCGGCCTCGGTGAGCCCGGCGGGGAGGTCCGCCTCGACGCGGATGCCGACCGCGGTCTCGGTGACGCGCGGTTGAGTGCCGATGGCCGCGGTGAGCATGCCGGTCAGTGCCGCTGCCCGCGCTTGTGCTGAGCGCACACTTCTCCCCTGGTGAAGCTGACATCACTCCATGTAATGCTGAATACTCAGCTTCAACCTGATGGGTTAGCTTTGTCAATGTCGAGCCCGAACGCCGCACCCCTCACGGAGCCGCCGAAATGCCTCGCGATACCCCGTACTTGCAGGTGGCCGACGAGATCCGCGCCCGGGTGCTGGCGGGTGAATGGGCCGTCGGCGACAAGCTGCCGTCCCGCGCCCGGTTCGCCAAGGAGTACGGCGTCGGTCAGTCCGTCGCCCAGCGCGCGATGGAGCGCCTGATCATCGAGGGCATCCTCGAAGGCCGCGCAGGGTCGGGCACGTACGTCCGCAAAGCCCGCGAGCGCCGCCGGATGGTCCGCTCACGCCTCCGTCAGGAGCGCAGCGGCTCCCCGTTCCGCGCCGACCTGAAGGACCAAGGATCCGCGGGCACCTGGGAGTGCAACAGCCGGGCCAGGGTCCCCGCCACCGAGGACATCGCCGCACGGCTGGCGATCGAGCCCGGCGACCTCTGCGTCATGACCCACTACGAATTTCTCGCGGACGGTCAGCCGGCCCAGCTCGCCACGAGCTGGGAGCCGATGGCCATCACCGGCGGCACGGATGTCCTGCTCCCCGAGATGGGGCCGCGAGGCAAGATCGGCGTCGTCGCCCGTATGCGCTCCATCGACGTGCACGTCTCCACCGCGCTCGAAATGCCGCGACCGGCCCGCGCCACGCGCGAGCAGGCCAACTTCCTCGGCATCTCCGTGGGCGATCTGGTCACCCAGCTGGAGCGCATCTACTTCGACGCCGAGGGCCGTCCGGTGGAGACCGCCGACATCATCGTCCCGGACATCCGCTGGGAGATCGCGTACGAGATCGAGGTCGACGACTCCCGGTTCTGAGCGGTGGGCGGTTCTCGGCGGGAGCCGGTTCCGGGGGCGGCTCCTGCGCGACGGCGCGGTGAGCCGCCTCCGGTCTGTCGGCCCGTTGCCCAGGACCGGCGTGGAGGCGGTGGAGGACAGCAGGGTCGCGGTGACGGCCCGGGTGCACCGTCCAGGGGCTTCGGCGTGGGGGCGCTCCAGGTTTCGTCCAGCTGATCATCGCCGCGATGATCAGCCCCGAGGAGCATGGCCGGTACGACGGTCACCTCGGCGGTGCCATGGCCGTCCTGACGCCGGCCGAGCTGCGCGGCAGCGTCGACCCGTAGACGGCCGAACGGCAGCCCGCGCCCACGTGGCGCGGGCTGTTGTAGTGTTACGACCCCCCGTGCACCGGTACGGGGACGGACCGGGGAGGTGAGACCCATTACCGCTGGATCAGCCTGGGTGCTCACCTCGCACGATCGCGTCGCACGACCGGCATAAGCCGGCCGGCCCGAACCGATCGCGGAGCGCCCATCGGATTTCCCGAAAGGCATTCGCCCGCATGTCCGTTCACCCCGTGAGTTCTTTTTCCGCCACCGTCGCCGCCCTGCGCCGCGCCGGATGCGTCTTCGCCGAGGACGAGGCCCTTCTCCTCCATGAGGCCGCCGCGTCTCCGGGCCATCTGGCCTCACTCGTCGAGCACCGCGTCACCGGCCTTCCGCTCGAACACGTCCTGGGCTGGGCCGAGTTCTGCGGTCGGCGCCTCGCCGTGGACACCGGCGTCTTCGTGCCCCGCCGGCGTACCGAGTTCCTGGTGGCGCAGGCCGCCGCCCTAGCCCCGGAGCGGGCCGTCGTCGTCGACCTCTGCTGCGGCTCCGGAGCGCTCGGCGTCGCCCTCGCCACGGAGGCGTCGACCACCCTGGGCCGGGTCGACCTGCACGCCTGCGACGTCGAACCCGCCGCCGTGCGTTGTGCCCGGCGCAACGTCGGTGACCTAGGGCAGGTCTACGAGGGCGACCTCTTCTCCCCCCTTCCCGCCGCCCTGCGCGGCCGCGTCGACGTGCTGCTGGCCAACGTTCCGTACGTGCCGACCGCCGACGTCGAGCTGCTCCCCGCCGAGGCGCGCGTCCACGAACCCCGGGTCGCCCTCGACGGCGGCGGCGACGGCCTCGACGTCATGCGCCGGGTCGCCGCGCAGGCCCCCGAGTGGCTCGCCCCCGGCGGCAGCCTGCTGGTGGAGGCCGGTGAGCGGCAGCGGGACGCGGCGGTACAGGTCCTCCGCGACGCCGGGCTGGTCCCGCGCGTGGCGGTCTGCGAGGAGCTGTACGCCACCGTCGTCATCGGTACGGCCGGGCGGGTCACATGAAGCGGTAGCGCGTCTGGCTGTACGGGTCCCCCTTGCCGAAGCCGAACGCCGTACGGGGGCGGACCGCGAACACGTGGGCGTGGCCCGCCTCCGCCTGGACGAAGCTGCCGTCCGCGACGTCGAAGTGCCAGCCGCTGCCGTACTTCGCCTCCCACTCCCGGGCCAGCGCCGTCAGCCGGCCGTGGTCCGTCACCCGGTCCGCCCGCCCCTCGACCACCACGTCGAAGCCTGAGTCGAGGGCGTTGGTGCCCGTCGTCAGGACCACCTCGGGGTTGGCCGTGAGGTTGCGCGCCTTGCGCTCCGCCGGGCCCGTACAGAAGTGGAGCGCGCCGCCCGACCAGACGCCGATGAGCGGGGTGACATGGGGGCGGCCGTCGGGGCGGACCGTGGAGAGCCAGTACAGGGGGGCGTCGGCGAGTACGGCGGCCGTCTTCGGCCAGGGACGGGCCGTCGCGCCCTCGCTGCTGTAGCGGGCGTCCAGCTCGGTCGTGGGGGGAGGGGTGGAAACGGGGAGCTCGGTCGTGGACATGATTCCTCCGTGGTGACGTCAGGGGGTGGTGCCATGGGCGGTGCTGCCAGAGGTGGTGCTGCCAGGGGTGGTGCTGTCAGGTGCTTTTCCCGTGGGTGGACTCCGCCCCCGCCCCGAATTCATCGGCGCAGGACTAGGCTCGAAGAGCTGTGACGCGGCGAAGGGGCGGCGTGCGGCTACGCAGAATCGGTTCGGGCGGCAGGAGAGCGTGCAATGACGACGGTGCCGGGGCGCAGAAGCAGTACGTTCACCAGGCTGCTGCGGCACGGATTCACCGACCCGTCCGCTGCCGAACAGCTCCTGGAGCTGGACGACCTCGCCTCCGTTCGGTCCGATCCCGTCCTCCTGGAGGCGCTCGGCGCCACCGCCGACCCCGATCTGGCCCTGCGCGGCCTCGTCCGGCTCGTCGAGGCCGAGGCGGCGGACGGGCGGCAGGTGCTGCTCGACACCCTCGTCACCGCCAAGCCCCTGCGCGACCGCCTCCTCGGGGTCCTCGGGGCGTCCGAAGCGCTCGGCGACCACCTGGCCCGGCACCCGCGCGACTGGCAGGCACTCGTCACGTACGAGGCGGTCGACCTGCACCCGGGGATCGCCGACTTCGAGCGCGGGCTCGCCGAGGCCGTCGACCCGGACTCGCTGCGCGTCGGGTACCGGCGCTGCCTGCTCACCCTGGCCGCCCGCGACGTCTGCGGGACCACCGACCTCGCCCAGACCGCCGCCGAACTGGCCGACCTCGCCACCGCCACCCTCCGTGCCGCCCTCGCCATCGCCCGCACGGCGGCCCCCGAGGACGCGGCGCAGTGCCGGCTCGCCGTCGTCGCGATGGGCAAGTGCGGCGGGCACGAGCTGAACTACGTCTCCGACGTCGACGTCATCTTCGTGGGGGAGGCGCGCGACGGCGTCGACGAGAACAAGGCGATGCAGGCCGCCACCCGCCTCGCCGCCCACATGATGCGGATCTGCTCCGACAACACCCCTGAGGGCACCATCTGGCCGGTCGACGCCAACCTCCGCCCCGAGGGCCGCAACGGGCCCCTCGTGCGCACCCTCAGCTCGCACCTCGCCTACTACCAGCGGTGGGCGAAGACGTGGGAGTTCCAGGCGCTGCTGAAGGCGCGCGCGGTCGCCGGTGACCCGGAGCTCGGCCAGGAGTACGTCGACGCCGTCTCGCCCCTCGTCTGGCAGGCCGCCGACCGGGAGAACTTCGTCCCCGACGTGCAGAAGATGCGTCGCCGCGTCGTCGACAACATCCCGGCCGACCGGATAGACCGTGAGCTGAAGCTGGGGCCCGGCGGGCTGCGGGACGTCGAGTTCGCCGTCCAGCTCCTCCAGCTCGTGCACGGGCGCAGCGACGCCTCCCTGCGCAGCGGCACCACGCTGGAGGCCCTGCGGGCGCTCGCCGAGGGCGGGTACGTGGGGCGCGCGGACGCCGCCCAGCTGGACGAGGCCTACCGCTTCCTGCGCTCCATGGAGCACCGCATCCAGCTCTACCGGCTGCGCCGCACCCACCTGGTCCCCGAGGACGAGCCAGACCTGCGGCGGCTCGGGCGGTCGCTCGGGATGCGCACCGATCCCGTCGCCGAGCTCAACAAAGCGTGGCGGCGGCACGCCTCGGTGGTGCGGCGGCTGCACGAGAAGATCTTCTACCGGCCGCTGCTGGACGCCGTCGCCCAGCTGGCCCCCGCCGAGTCCCGGCTCAGCGCCAAGGCGGCCGCGATCCGGCTGGAGGCCCTCGGGTACGCCGATCCGGGCGCGGCCCTGCGCCACCTGGAGGCCCTCTCCTCCGGGGTCTCCCGCAAGGCCGCGATCCAGCGCACCCTGCTGCCGGTGCTGCTCGGCTGGTTCGCCGACTCCGCCGACCCGGACGCCGGGCTCCTCGGCTTCCGCAAGGTGTCCGACGCGCTGGGCAAGACCCCGTGGTACCTGCGGCTCCTGCGTGACGAGGGGGCGGCGGCGGAGAACCTCGCCCGGGTGCTCTCCGCCGGCCGCCTCGCCCCCGACCTGCTTCTGCGGGCCCCGGAGGCGGTGGCGATCCTGGGCGACCCGGAGGGGCTGAGGCCCCGCACCCGTGAGCACCTGGAGCAGGAGGTGCTGGCGGCGGTGGGGCGTGCGGGGGGCGCGGAGTCGGCGGTCGCGGTGGTGCGCGGGGTAAGGCGGCGGGAGCTGTTCCGTACGACGGCCGCCGACATCATCGGCTCGTACGGCACCGAGGACAGCCCGGCCGAGCAGGACCACGGTGCCCTCGTCGACCGGGTCGGCTCCGCCGTCACCGACCTCAACGCCGCCACCATCGCGGGTGCGCTGCGGGCCTCCGTACGCGAGCGGTGGGGCGACACCCTGCCGACCCGGTTCGCCGTCATCGGCATGGGCCGCTTCGGCGGGCACGAGCTGAGTTACGGCTCCGACGCCGACGTCCTCTTCGTGCACCGGCCGCGCGAGGGTGTGAGCGACGAGGAGGCGGCCCGGGCGGCGAACGCGGTCGTGGGGGAGATGCGGAGGCTGCTGCAGCTGCCCACCGCTGACCCGCCGTTGCTCATCGATGCCGACCTGCGGCCCGAGGGCAAGGCCGGGCCGCTGGCGCGGACGCTGAAGTCGTACGAGGCGTACTACCGGCGCTGGTCGCTGGTCTGGGAGAGCCAGGCGCTGCTGCGGGCCGAACACATGGCGGGCGACGAGGAGCTGGGGCGCGACTTCATCGAGCTGGTGGACCCGTTGCGGTACCCGATGGAAGGGCTCGGCGAGGACGCCGTACGCGAGATCCGCCGGCTCAAGGCCCGGATGGAGTCCGAGCGGATGCCGCGCGGCGCGGACCCCACGCTCCACGCGAAGCTGGGGCGGGGCGGGCTGAGCGACGTCGAGTGGACCGTGCAGCTGATGCAGATGCAGCACGGCTCGGCAGAGCCGGGGCTGCGGACGACGCGTACGCGCGAGGCGCTGGCGGCCGCGTGTGCGGCGGGGCTCATTCCGGATGAGGACGCGGAGATGCTGGACGAGGCGTGGGTGCTCGCCACCCGGGTGCGGAACGCTGTGATGCTGGTGCGGGGGCGGCCGGGGGACACGTTCCCGTCGGACCCTCGGGAGATGACGGCCGTGGGGCGGTACCTGGGGTACGAGCCGGGGCACGTCGGGGACATGCTGGACGACTACCGGCGGATCACGCGGAGGGCTCGGGCGGTGGTGGAGGAGCGGTTCTACGGGGCGGTGGTCTAGGGCGTTCGTTCGGATCAGGCCGGATCGGGGGCCGGGGCCCGCGAGTCCGGCATGATCCGGACGAGAGGCCCCGGGCGCGCCTTCGCGGGGCGCGGCTCAGGGCCGCGCTCCGCAAGCGCCCGAGGGGCTGGGGGGCCTCAGCCGGGGCCGGGCGCCCCGGGAGACAGCGATGCGGGCGGACATCGTGTCCGCCCGCACGTCCGTGCTGCCCGTGGCTTCCGCTGCCTACGGTCTCCGCGCGCCGGCGGTCTCCGTCTCCGGCTCGGGCTCCGGCTCCGCGGCCGGCCGTGGCAGCCGTGCCGCCGCCCGTACCCCCGTCAGCCGGGCGCCCCGTTTCGACGGCACCCACTTCGGCAGGTGCTGCGGCAGAGAGCCGTACCAGACGCGGGAGACCGCGTAGCCGAAGGCGAGACAGATCATGCCGCCCACCGCGTCCAGCCAGAAGTGGTTGGCGGTGGCCACGATGACGACCAGGGTGAGCGTCGGGTAGAGCAGGCCCAGGATGCGGGCCCAGGGCGCCGAGGCCAGGGCGAATATGGTCAGGCCGCACCAGAGCGACCAGCCGATGTGCATCGACGGCATCGCCGCGTACTGGTTCGACATGTTCTTGAAGTTGCCCGAGGCCATGGAGCCCCAGGTCTCGTGCACGAGCACGGTGTCGATGAAGTTCGCGCCGTTCATCAGACGGGGTGGCGCCAGCGGGTAGAGGTAGTAGCCGAGCAGGGCCACGCCCGTCGTCGCGAAGAGCACGAGCCGGGTGGCCGCGTACCGGCCGGGGTGGCGGCGGAAGAGCCAGACGAGGACGCCGATGGTCACGACGAAGTGCAGGGTCGCGTAGTAGTAGTTCATCGACACGATCAGCCATGTCACGGAATTGACCGCGTGATTGACCGTTTCCTCGAACGCGAGGCCCAGGGACTTCTCCGCCGACCAGATCCAGTCGGCGTTGCTCAGGGCCTGGGTCTTCTGCTCGGGTACGGCGTTGCGCACGAGCGAGTACAGCCAGTAACTGACCGCGATGAGCAGGATCTCGAACCAGAGCCGGGGGCGGCTGGGCGATCGCAGGGATCGGAAGCGGTCCGACCAGCTGGTCTTCCCGTCTTCCTGCGCTGTCACGTCCGTTTCACCCATAGGCAGAGAGTCTTCCATAGAGATTCCCCTGCCCTCGATCATCCTCCGGTCGGGTTCCGGTCGCACATCCTGCACCTCAAGGACGAGGGCGGGGCGTTGAACCACCTACGGGTCCCGTGCCGGGGCCCGAGGCCGTCGTCCCGCGAACCACCAGCTCAGGCATGAAGACGAACTCGCTGTGCGGAGCCGGGGTTCCGCCGATCTCCTCCAGCAGCGTGCGCACCGCGGCCTGGCCCATCGCCGTCACGGGCTGCCGGATGGTGGTCAGCGGCGGATCCGTGAACGCTATGAGAGGCGAGTCGTCGTAGCCGACCACGGAGAGGTCCCTGGGGACTTCCTTCGACAGCCGGCGGGCCGCCCGGATCGCCCCGAGTGCCATCATGTCGCTCGCGCACACGACCGCTGTGCAGCCGCGCTCCATCAGGGCGGAGGCGGCGGCCTGGCCGCCCTCCAGTGTGTACAGGGAGTGCTGGATCAACTTCTCCACCTCGTCCGGGGCGAGGCCCAGCTGCTCCTGCACCGTGGCGTGGAAGCCCTCGATCTTGCGAAGCACCGGTACGAAGCGCTTGGGGCCGACCGCGAGGCCGATCCGGGTGTGGCCGAGCGCCACCAGGTGGGTCACCGCCAGCCGCATGGCCGCCCGGTCGTCGGGGGAGATGAAGGGGGCCTGTACCTGGGCGGAGAAGCCGTTGACCAGGACGAAGGGGACGCCCTGGCCGCGCAGCTGTTCGTAGCGCTGCATGTCGGCCGAGGTGTCGGCGTGCAGTCCGGAGACGAAGATGATGCCCGAGACGCCCCGGTCCACCAGCATTTCGGTGAGTTCGTCCTCGGTGGAGCCGCCGGGAGTCTGGGTGGCGAGGACCGGTGTGTACCCCTGCCGGGTCAGCGCCTGGCCGATGACCTGGGCCAGCGCCGGGAAGATCGGGTTCTCCAGCTCCGGGGTGATCAGTCCGACCAGGCCCGCGCTGCGCCGGCGCAGCCGTACGGGGCGTTCGTAGCCGAGGACGTCGAGCGCTGCGAGGACGGATTCGCGGGTGGTCGCCGCGACCCCCGGCTTGCCGTTCAGGACTCGGCTGACCGTCGCTTCGCTGACCCCCGCCTGAGTTGCGATATCGGCAAGCCGTGCGGTCATGTCAGTGGACTGTACCGGGCCGGTGTCGGATTGCCCACTGTGTGTCGGCCGGGCGCCCACACCCCCCTGCCGGCAGGGGCTGAGCCCTGCGCCCCGGCAAGGTCTTGCAAGCTCTTGCGGTCTTCCGCTGCGGGCTGCGGTCGGATCGTCGCACTGCGGATATGCCGTGCGTGGCCTGCCCCTGCCAGGGTTCCACCGCTTCCGTCAAGGGGCTTGACGGCAACCTTGAGGACACGCGAATGTAACGATCAGCAGGGCTTGCAGAAATCTTCCGCAAGGTCTTTCGATGGTCTTTCATCCTTGTTACGTTCACGTCGACCCGGCGCCGCGACGGAGCGGTACGGCAGTTGAAGGAGTTCAGATGCGACGTGGCATAACGGCCACCGCCCTGGTCGCGGCCCTGGCGCTCGCGGCGACAGCCTGCGGCAGCGGCGACGAGACCGGCGGCAGCAAGAGCTCGGGTGAGCTCTCCGGCACCGTGACCTGGTGGGACACCTCGAGCGTCGGCAGCGAGGACAAGGTCTTCAAGAAGCTGGCCGAAGGCTTCACCAAGAAGCACCCGAAGGTCAAGGTCAAGTACGTCAGCGTCCCCTTCGGTGACGCGCAGAACAAGTTCAAGAACGCGGCCCAGGCCGGCAGCTCCGCACCCGACGTGATCCGCTCCGAGGTCGCCTGGACGCCGGACTTCGCCTCCCTCGGCTACCTGGCCCCGCTGGACGGCACCGCCGCTCTGAAGAACCAGGACGACTTCCTGCCCCAGGCCGTCGCGTCCACCAAGTACGAGGACAAGACCTTCGCCGTCCCGCAGGTCATCGACTCCATGGGCATCTTCTACAACAAGAAGCTGATGGAGAAGGCGGGCGTCGAGCCGCCCGCCAACCTGGACGAGCTGAAGGCCTCCGCCAAGAAGATCAAGGACAAGACCGGCAAGACCGGCCTCTACCTGCGCGGCGACGACCCGTACTTCTTCCTGTCCTTCCTCTACGGCGAGGGCGGCGACCTGGTGGACGCCGAGTCCAAGACCGTCACCGTGGACAAGCCCGAGGGCGTCAAGGCGTTCAAGGCGGTCAAGGCCCTGGTCGACGACGGCACCGCGAAGACGGACGCCTCGGACGGCTGGGAGAACATGATGCAGGCGTTCAAGAACGGCGACGTCGCGATGATGATCAACGGCCCCTGGGCCGTCGCCGACACGCTGACCGGCAAGGAGTTCACGGACAAGGACAACCTGGGCATCGCCACGGTCCCGGCCGGCTCCGCCGCGCACGGCGCCCCGCAGGGCGGTCACAACCTCGCCGTCTACGCCGGTTCGAAGAACCTGGAAGCCTCCTACGCCTTCGTCGACTACATGACGTCCGTGGAGACCCAGGCCACCACCGCCGGTGAGCTGAACCTCCTGCCGACGCGCACCTCCGCGTACGCCAAGAAGGAAGCCGTCAACAGCGAGATCGTCGGCTTCTTCAAGCCGGTCGTCGAGACCGCCGTCGAGCGACCCTGGATCCCCGAGGGCGGCAGCCTCTTCGCCCCGCTCGGCATCGAGTACACCAAGGTCCTCACCGGCCAGACCACGCCGGAGAAGGCCGCCCAGGCCACCGGCGACGAGTACCGCAAGCTCCTGAAGGACTGGAAGTAACAGGAAGGTTGGCCGACTGATGGCTGTCCACACCAGCCAGTCGGTGGTGAAGGCCGCGGGCGGGAACACCGCCCGCGGCCGGAGCCGCGGTACTGGCACCCCACCACCGGCCCCCGGCCGTGTCCGGCGCGGCCTGTCGACCCACTGGTACGCCTGGACCATGGTCGCCCCGGTCGTCGTCGTGATCAGCGTGATCATCGGCTACCCGCTGCTCCGCGGGATCTACCTGTCGATGACCGACGCCAACGAGCGCAACGTCGCGCGCACCATCGGCGTCAACGAACTGCCCGCCACCTACAAGTTCGTCGGTGCCGACAACTACGTCGACGCGCTGACCGGTTCGCAGTTCCTCGGCACGCTCGGCTGGACGCTGGTGTGGACGGTCTCCTGCGTGAGCATCACGTTCGCGCTCGGCATGAGCCTCGCCAACATCCTCAACCGCCGGATCGCCGGCCGCTCCGCCTACCGCATGGCCCTGATCCTGCCCTGGGCCATTCCCGGCTTCGTCTCGGTCTTCGCCTGGCGCTTCCTCTACAACGAGGAGCGCGGCCTGCTCAACAAGATCCTCGGCGGTGCCGGCATCGACGGCATCCCGTGGCTGAACGACCCGACCTGGGCCAAGTTCGCCGTCATCGCCGTCAACGTCTGGCTCGGCATCCCGTTCATGATGGTCGCCCTGCTCGGCGGGCTGCAGTCCATCCCCTCGGAGCAGTACGAGGCCGCCGAGATGGACGGGGCCACCGCCTGGCAGCGGTTCCGCCACATCACGCTGCCCGGACTGCGCCCGGTCTCCACCACGGTGATCCTGCTCTCCACCATCTGGACCTTCAACATGTTCCCGGTGATCTTCCTGCTCACCCGCGGCGGACCCGGTGAGGCCACCCAGATCCTCGTCACCCAGGCGTACAAGTTCTCCTTCGAGATCAGCCCGCGCGACTTCGCGCAGTCCTCCACCTGGGGCGTGCTGATCCTCGTACTCCTGATGCTCTTCGCCGTGGTCTACCGGCGAGTCCTGCGCACCCAGGGAGACAACTGGTGAGCACCGCAACCACCGAAACCCCCGCGCGCCACGCCGTGCGCAAGGTCCGGCTCCGCGGCGAGCGCTCCCCGCTCGCCTCCGTCGCGCTGCACCTCACCCTGATCATCGCCTCGGTGATCGCCGTCTTCCCGGTGCTGTGGGTCCTGCTGACCTCGCTCAAGCCCGCCAGGTACGCGACCACCACGGACTTCTTCCGCGAGACGACGTTCGTCAACTACACGAACCTGATCCGCGACACCGAGTTCCTCAACTGGTTCGCCAACTCCGCGATCATCGCCGGGCTCTCCACTGTCATCGGTGTCTTCGTCGCCGCCACCACCGGCTACGCCGTCAGCCGCTTCCGCTTTCCCGGCAAGCGCGGGCTGATGTGGACGCTGCTGATCACCCAGATGTTCCCGGTCGCCGTCCTCATCGTGCCGATCTACAACATCATGGCCAACCTGGGTCTGCTCAACCAGCCCGCGGGTCTCGTCATCACCTACCTCACCATCTCGGTGCCGTTCTGCGCCTGGATGATGAAGGGCTTCTTCGACACCATTCCGCGCGAGATCGACGAGTCGGGCGAGGTCGACGGCCTCACCCCGTTCGGCACCTTCTGGCGCCTCATCCTGCCGCTGGCCAAGCCTGGCCTCGCGGTCACCGCGTTCTACTCCTTCATCACCGCCTGGGGCGAAGTGGCGTACGCCTCCGCCTTCCTGGTCGGTGACGAGAACCTGACGCTCGCCGGCGGACTCCAGAAGTTCGTCAACCAGTACGGCGCCCAGTGGGGCCCCATGACGGCGGCCTCGGTGCTCATCGCCATCCCGGCCGCCCTGGTGTTCCTGTTCGCGCAGAAGCACCTGGTCACCGGCATGTCCGCCGGAGCCGTCAAGGGCTGAGAGACCCCTCCCGGACGCCAGAACCCGCACGCACCACCGCATTCGTCACGGCGGCGCCGGAAACCCCGACCCGGCCACCGGCGCCGCTCCCCACCCAGACACCCCAGGGACGACATGACCCAGCACCTCGCTGCCCCCTCCACCGGCACGTCCGACGACGCCCCGGGCCACCGCACCGGCTGGTGGCAGGACGCGGTGATCTACCAGGTCTATCCACGGAGTTTCGCCGACGGCAACGGCGACGGCATGGGCGACCTCGCCGGCGTCACCGCCCGCCTGCCCTACCTGCGGGACCTCGGCGTCGACGCGGTGTGGCTCTCCCCCTTCTACGCCTCCCCTCAGGCCGACGCGGGTTACGACGTCGCCGACTACCGGGCCATCGACCCGATGTTCGGTACCCTGCTGGACGCCGACGCGCTGATCCGCGAGGCGCACGGCCTGGGCCTGCGCATCATCGTCGACCTGGTCCCCAACCACTCCTCCGACCAGCACGAGTGGTTCAAGCGCGCCCTGGCCGAGGGCCCCGGCTCCGCCCTGCGCGAGCGCTACCACTTCCGCCCGGGCAAGGGCGCCGACGGCGAACTCCCGCCCAACGACTGGGAGTCCATCTTCGGCGGCCCCGCCTGGACCCGTACGGTCAACCCGGACGGCACCCCCGGTGACTGGTACCTCCACCTCTTCGCCCCCGAGCAGCCCGACTTCAACTGGGAGCACCCGGCCGTCGCCGACGAGTTCCGCTCCATCCTGCGCTTCTGGCTCGACATGGGCGTCGACGGCTTCCGGGTCGACGTCGCCCACGGCCTCGTCAAGGCGGAGGGGCTGCCCGACCTCGGCGCCCACGACCAGCTCAAGCTGCTCGGCAACGACGTCATGCCCTTCTTCGACCAGGACGGCGTGCACGCGATCTACCGCAGCTGGCGCACCATCCTCGACGAATACCCGGGCGAGCGGATCGCCGTCGCCGAGGCGTGGACCCCGACCGTGGAGCGCACCGCCAACTACGTGCGCCCCGACGAGATGCACCAGGCCTTCAACTTCCAGTACCTCGGCACCGCCTGGGACGCCGCGGAGCTCCGCAAGGTCATCGACGCCTCGCTCGACGCCATGCGGCCGGTCGGCGCCCCCACCACCTGGGTGCTCTCCAACCACGACGTCACCCGGCACGCCACCCGCTTCGCCAACCCGGCGGGCCTGGGCACCCAGATCCGTACCCCCGGCGACCGTGAACTCGGCCTGCGCCGGGCCCGCGCCGCCACCCTCCTGATGCTCGCCCTGCCCGGCTCCGCCTACGTCTACCAGGGCGAGGAGCTCGGCCTGCCCGACGTCACCGACCTGCCCGACGAGGCCCGCCAGGACCCCTCGTTCTTCCGCGCCGCGGGCCAGGACGGCTTCCGCGACGGCTGCCGCGTCCCGATCCCGTGGAACCGCGAGGGAACGTCGTACGGCTTCGGCGAAGGCGGCAGCTGGCTCCCGCAGCCCGCCGGCTGGGGCGAGCTCTCCGTCGAGGCGCAGACCGGCGTGGAGGGCTCGACGCTGGAGCTGTACCGGGCCGCGATCGCCGCCCGCCGCGAGCACCCGGGCCTCGGCGCGGGCACGGACGTGGAGTGGCTGGACGGCCCCGAGGGCGTCCTCGTCCTCGCCCGCCCCGGCTTCGTCTGCACGGTCAACACCACCGGCGCCCCGGTCCGTATCACCGCCCGCGGCCGGGTGCTGCTCGCCAGCTCCCCGGTCACCGTGGACGGCGCCGGGGCCGTACTGCCCGCCGACACCACGGTGTGGTGGACGGTGTGACACTGCCCGCACCCAGGACCACGGCCGCGCCCCGCCTCTGCGACATCGCCGGTCAGGCGGCGGTCAGCGAGGCGACGGTCAGCCGGGTCCTGAACGGGAAGCAGGGCGTCGCGGACACCACGCGTCAGCGGGTGCTCGCGGCGCTCGACATCCTGGGCTACGAGCGGCCCGTACGGCTGAGGCAGCGCAGCGCCGGACTGATCGGGCTGGTGACACCCGAACTCACCAACCCGATCTTCCCGGCGTTCGCGCAGTCCGTGGAGCAGGTGCTGGCCGGGCACGGCTACACGCCCGTGCTCTGCACCCAACTCCCGGGCGGGGCAACGGAGGACGAGCTGGTCGAGCAGCTCGTGGAGCGGGGCGTGGGCGGCATCGTCTTCCTCTCCGGGCTGCACGCCGACACCTCGGCCGACCCGGCACGGTACGCCGCGCTCACCGAGCGCGGTGTGCCGTTCGTCCTGATCAACGGCTACAACGAGCGCATCAGCGCCCCGTTCGTCTCGCCCGATGACAACGCTGCCGTACGGATGGCCGTGGGCCACCTCGCCGACCTCGGCCACCGCCGCATCGGCCTCGCGATCGGCCCCCAGCGGTACGTCCCGTCCCGGCGCAAGCGGGACGGGTTCGTGGAGGCCGCGATCTCCCTGCTCGGCATGGACCGGGCGGAGGCCGAAGGACTCGTCTGCTCCACGCTGTTCAGCGTCGAGGGGGGCCAGGTGGCGGCGGGCGCCCTGCTGGACGCGGGGTGCACCGGCATCGTCTGCGGCAGCGACCTGATGGCCCTGGGCGTCGTGCGCGCCGCCCGGGGGAGGGGGCTGGACGTGCCGCGTGACGTCTCGGTCGTGGGCTTCGACGACTCGCAGCTCATCGCGTTCACCGACCCGCCGCTGACCACTGTGCGCCAGCCCGTGCAGGCGATGGCCGCGGCCGCGGTGGGCGCGTTGCTCGAGGAGATCGGCGGGAGCCCGGTGCAGCGCACCGAGTACGTCTTCCAGCCGGAGCTGGTCGTACGGGGCTCGACCGCGGCGGTACGCGCGGAGAGCTGACGAGGCACTGAGGAGACGTACAGGAGAGGCACCAGGAGTCGGCCCAGGAAGGGCCGGCGGGGAGTTGCAGCGACTCCGGGTGCCTCTCCTTGTCGTGACCGGCCCGGCCGGCCGGGCGCGTGGAGTCCGGGCACCGTGAGGTGCCGGAACCCTCGGCCGACCGGACCGGAGTCAGGTGAAACGTAACAGGCCCGCAATAACTTGCGAAAGACCTTGCAGCAAGAAACTGCGAAGAAAAATGGCTTGTTTCATGGATGTGAGCGGGGGATGTCCAAAGGGTTGACCAGTCCCTGGCGGGCTCGTACGGTCTGGTCCGCGGCAAGGTTTGCATTCTTGCAGCAAGAACCTTCAGGAGCCTTGAGGGCATGGCGCGTTGCCGACTGAGGCTGCACCGTCACCCGCGTTTCCCCCACCCCCGCAGGAGGAAAGACATGGCACGCAGACCCCTGTCTGCCGCGCTCGCCCTCGTGGCCTGCGCCGCTGCCGCTCTTGTCATCCCCACCGGATTCGGCACCGCGTCCCCCGCGCAGGCCGCCGCTCCGGGCGACAAGGACGTCACCGCCGTGCTGTTCGAGTGGAAGTTCGCCTCCATAGCCAAAGCGTGCACGGACACCCTCGGTCCGGCGGGCTACGGCTACGTCCAGGTCTCGCCGCCCCAGGAGCACATCCAGGGCGGCCAGTGGTGGACGTCGTACCAGCCCGTCAGCTACAAGATCGCCGGTCGCCTCGGTGACCGGGCCGCCTTCTCCGCCATGGTCAACACGTGTCACTCCGCCGGGGTCAAGGTCGTCGTGGACACCGTGATCAACCACATGGCGGCGGGCAACGGCACGGGCACCGGTGGCTCGGCGTACACCAAGTACGCCTATCCGGGCCTCTACTCGGACAACGACCTGAACCACTGCCAGGCGCCGATCACCAACTACAACGACCGCGCCAACGTCCAGAACTGCGAGCTCCTGGGCCTCGCCGACCTGGACACCCACGAGGACTACGTACGCGGCAGGATCGCCGGATACCTCAACGACCTGCTCTCCCTCGGCGTCGACGGCTTCCGCATCGACGCGGCCAAGCACATGCCCGCCGCCGACCTCGCCGGCATCAAGTCCCGGCTGACCAACCCGAACGCCTACTGGAAGCAGGAGGCGATCTACGGAGCGGGCGAGGCGGTCTCGCCCTCCGAGTACCTCGGCACCGGGGACGTCCAGGAGTTCCGGTACGCGCGCAGCCTCAAGCAGGTCTTCCTCAACGAGAACCTCGCCAACCTGAGGAACTTCGGCGAGGGCTGGGGCTTCATGCAGTCCGGCAAGTCCGCCGTCTTCGTCGACAACCACGACACCGAGCGCGGCGGGGACACCCTCAGCTACAAGAACGGCTCCGCCTACACCCTCGCCAACGTCTTCATGCTGGCGTGGCCCTACGGCTCCCCGGATGTCCACTCCGGCTACGAGTTCAGCAACCACGACGCCGGACCGCCGAACGGTGGCCAGGTGAACGCCTGCTACGCCGACGGCTGGAAGTGCCAGCACGACTGGCGCGAGGTCTCCTCCATGGTCGGCCTCCGCAACGCCGCACGCGGCCAGGCGGTCACCAACTGGTGGGACAGCGGCGGCGACCAGATCGCCTTCGGCCGGGGCACCAAGGCGTACGTGGCCATCAACCACGAGGGGTCCTCGCTGACCCGGACCTTCCAGACCTCGCTGCCCGCCGGTGACTACTGCGACGTGCAGAGCGGCAAGGGCGTCACGGTGAACGGTTCCGGCCAGTTCACCGCCACCCTCGGAGCCGGTACGGCCTTGGCCCTGCACACAGGCGCCCGTACGTGCTCCGGCGGGGGCGGTCCGACCCCGGGCCCCGGCAACGGCCAGTCCGGCGCCTCCTTCGGCGTCAACGCCACCACCCAGCCCGGCCAGAACATCCACGTCACCGGTGACCAGGCAGCCCTCGGCGACTGGAACCCGGCGGGCGCCCTGAAGCTCGACCCGGCCACGTACCCCGTCTGGAAGCTGGACGTGAACCTGCCCGCCGGGACGTCGTTCGCGTACAAGTACGTCCGCAAGGACGCGAGCGGCAACGTCACCTGGGAGAGCGGCGCCAACCGCACCGCCACCGTCCCGGCCTCCGGAAAGGTCACGCTGACCGCCGACGTCTGGCGCAGCTGACCCATATCTCCCGTGGGCCGGAGGCGCGCTGCCTCCGGCCCACGGTCAACCCTCCTGACATCAGCCGAGGAGCAACCCTTCCGTGTCCCGAACCACTCTCAGGCGAGGGGTCGTCGCCGCACTCTGCGCGGCGCTGCTGCCCGTCGTCCCGGCGGCCACCGCCGCCGCATCGCCCAGACCACCCGCGCCGCCCACCGACGCCCAGCTGGCGCGCGAGGCGGCCCGGCACGATCTCACACGTGAGCAGTTCTACTTCGTGCTGCCGGACCGGTTCGCCAACGGCTCCACCGCCAACGACCGCGGCGGACTGAAGGGTTCACGCCTGGAGCACGGCTTCGACCCCACCGACAAGGGGTTCTACCAGGGCGGCGACCTCAAGGGCCTGACCCAGAAGCTCGACTACATCCAGGGCCTCGGCACCACAGCGATCTGGCTCGCCCCGATCTTCAAGAACCGGCCCGTCCAGGGCACCGGCAAGGACGCCTCGGCCGGCTACCACGGGTACTGGATCACCGACTTCACCCAGGTCGACCCGCACTTCGGCACCAACGCCGACCTGGAGAAGCTGATCGACAAGGCCCACGCCAAGGGCATGAAGGTCTTCTTCGACGTCATCACCAACCACACCGCCGACACCGTCGACTACGCGGAGAAGGCCTACGGCTACAAGCCCAAGGGCGCCTTCCCCTACCTCGACAGCACCGGCCGCCCCTTCGACGAGCGCGACGGCGTCAAGAAGGTCGACCAGGACTCCTTCCCGTACACCCCGGTGCAGACCCCCGGCACGGGCAAGAAGGTCCCGTCCTGGCTCAACGACCCGACGATGTACCACAACCGGGGCGACTCGACGTGGGCCGGCGAGTCCAACGAGTACGGCGACTTCTCCGGCCTCGACGACCTGTGGACCGAGCGTCCCGAGGTCGTGAAGGGCATGGAGAAGATCTACGAGAAGTGGGTCCGCGACTTCGGCATCGACGGGTTCCGCATCGACACGGTCAAGCACGTCGACCTGGACTTCTGGACCCAGTGGGCCACCGCGCTCGACGCGTACGCCGCCAAGCGCGGCCGGGACGACTTCTTCATGTTCGGTGAGGTCTACTCCGCCGACCCGGCGATCACCTCGCCGTACGTCACCCGGGGCCGGCTGGACTCGACGCTGGACTTCCCCTTCCAGGAGGCCGCCCGCCAGTTCGCCTCCCAGGGCGCCCCGGCCGGCCGGCTCGCCTCGGTGTACGGCAACGACTACCGCTACACCACCGACAAGGCCAACGCCTACGAGCAGGTCACCTTCCTCGGCAACCACGACATGGGCCGCATCGGGACCTTCCTCAAGCAGGACAACCCGCAGGCCGATGACGCGGAGCTCCTGAAGCGGGCCCGGCTCGCCAACGAGCTGATGTTCCTCGGCCGGGGCAACCCGGTGATCTACTACGGCGACGAGCAGGGCTTCACCGGCGCGGGCGGCGACAAGGACTCCCGCCAGACCCTCTTCGCCTCGAAGACCGCCGACTACCTGGACGACGACCAGCTCGGCACCGACCGCACCCACGCCTCGGACGCGTACGACACCAAGCACCCGATCTACCGCTCCATCGCCGGGCTCGCCAAGCTCACCAAGGAGCACCCGGCGCTGCGGGACGGCGTGCAGAGCGAGCGCCACTCCGACGGTTCGGTGTACGCCACCTCGCGTATCGACGCCAAGCGGCCGTACGAGTACCTCGTCGCCTCCAACAACGCGGCCACCCCGAAGAAGGTCCAGCTCTCCACCGAGTCGGCCGGGGTCAACTTCCGTACGGTCTACGGCGGTTCCGGCGCGGTCCGCAGTGGCGCCGACAAGAAGGTCACCGTCACCGTGCCCGCCCTCTCCAGCATCGTGCTGCGGGCGGAGAAGCCGCTGGGCTCGCCGGCGGCCAAGCCCGCCATCGCTCTGAAGGCCCCGGCCGCCGGCGCCACCGGCACCGTCGAGATCACCGCCGACGTGGACGGCGGCCAGCTCAACCGGGTCGTCTTCGCCGCTCAGGTGGGCAACGGGAAGTGGCAGACGCTCGGTTCGGCCGACCACGCCCCGTACAAGGTCACCCAGTACCTCGACGAGAACGTGAAGGCCGGAACGTCCCTGCGCTACAAGGCCGTTGTCGTCGACCGGGCCGGCCGCACCTCCAGTGCGCTCGCCACGACCACCGCAGGCCGGACCCCGCCGACGCCGAAGCCCGTCGCCGTGGAGCGAGACCGGGCCGTGGTCCACTACCAGCGCGCGGACGGTGACTACGAGGGCTGGCAGCTCACGACCGGTGACAAGACCGCCGAGTTCGTCGGGCGGGACGCGTTCGGTGCGTTCGCCTGGATCGACCTGGAGGAGGGTGCGAGCTCGGTCCCGTACACCGTCGAGAAGAACGGCACGGCGGACGGGCCGCAGCGGACCATCGACCTCGGGGTGACCGGGCAGGTCTGGATCCAGCAGGGCAAGGACGAGCAGGCGGTTCAAGCTCCGGAAGCGCCGCCGCGGGACACCACGAAGGCCGTCCTCAACTACCACCGTGCCGACGGCGATTACGACGGCTGGGGTCTGCACACCTGGACCGGCGCCAAGGAGCCCACCGACTGGGCCAAGCCGCTGATGCCGGTCAGGAAGGACACCTACGGGGTCACCTTCGAGGTGCCGCTCGTCGACGGGGCCGCCTCGCTCAGCTACATCCTGCACAAGGGCGACGAGAAGGACCTCCCCAGCGACCAGTCCCTCGACCTCGCGACGTACGGCCACGAGGTCTGGATGCTCGGCGGCAAGCCCGGCTATCTGCTCCCGCAGATCGGTGGGGGCGCGGCCCCCGACCTCACCAAGGCCGAGGCGCAGTGGATCGACACGAACACCGTCGTCTGGAAGGTGAAGACGACCGACGCCACCAGCCAGCAGCTCGTGTACGCCAAGAAGGGCGGCATCTCCGTCGTCGACGGGGCGCTCTCCGGCGAGGGCCAGTGGCTGCGGCTCACGCAGGCCGCGCTCAGTGACGCGCAGAAGGCCACGTTCCCGCACCTGAAGGACTATCCCGCCTTCACCGTCGACCCCCGCGACCGGGACCGCGTCCGTGCATCCCTGCGCGGCCAGCTCATCGCCACCCAGCGCGCGGCCAACGGCGCTCTGCTCGCCGCCACCGGCGTACAGACGGCGGGCATCCTGGACGACCTGTACGGGAGGAACGCGGCCTCCGCGTCCCTCGGACCGGTCTTCCGTGGCGGTACGCCCACGCTCTCCGTCTGGGCCCCGACCGCCGCGACCGTCACCCTCGAACTCGACGGCCGTACGCACCCGATGAAGCGCGACGACCGCACCGGCGTCTGGTCGGTCACCGGAAGCAAGGACTGGCGGGGCAAGCCCTACCGGTACGCCGTCACCGTCTGGGCGCCCACCGTCCAGAAGCTGGTCACCAACAAGGTCACCGACCCTTACTCCACCGCCCTGACCGCCGACTCCGCCCGCAGCCTCGTCGTCGACCTCACCGACCCGAAGCTGGCGCCGCGCGGCTGGTCCGGCCTGAAGAAGCCCGCCGCCACCCCGCTGCGGGACGCCCAGATCCAGGAACTGCACGTCCGGGACTTCTCCATCACGGACCGCACGGCCAAGCACCCCGGTGAGTACCGGGCCTTCACCGACACCGGGTCCAAGGGCATGCAGCACCTGAAGAAACTGGCCGGATCCGGCACCAGCTACGTCCACCTGCTGCCCGTCTTCGACATCGGGACCATCCCGGAGAAGAAGGCCGGCCAGGCCGAGCCCGCCTGTGACCTCCACGTCTACGCCCCCGACTCCGAGGAGCAGCAGGCCTGCGTCTCCGAGGCCGCCGCCAAGGACGGCTTCAACTGGGGCTACGACCCCTTCCACTACACCGTCCCCGAGGGCTCGTACGCCTCCGACCCCGACGGCACCCGGCGCACGGTCGAGTTCCGGCAGATGGTCCAGGGCCTCAACCAGGCCGGGCTGCGCACGGTCATGGACGTCGTCTACAACCACACCGTCGCCTCCGGCCAGGACGACAAGTCGGTCCTCGACCGCATCGTGCCCGGCTATTACCAGCGGCTCCTGGAGGACGGCACCGTCGCCACCTCCACCTGCTGCGCCAACACCGCGCCCGAGAACACCATGATGGGCAAGCTCGTCGTCGACTCGATCGTCACCTGGGCGAAGGAGTACAAGGTCGACGGCTTCCGCTTCGACCTGATGGGCCACCACCCCAAGGACAACGTCCTCGCCGTCCGCGAGGCGCTGGACCGGCTCACGCTCGCCAAGGACGGCGTCGACGGGAAGAAGATCATCCTGTACGGCGAGGGCTGGAACTTCGGCGAGATCGCGGACGACGCCCGCTTCGTCCAGTCCACCCAGAAGAACATGGCCGGCACCGGCATCGCGACCTTCTCCGACCGGGCCCGTGACGCCGTACGCGGCGGCGGCCCCTTCGACGAGGACCCCGGCGTCCAGGGCTTCGCCACCGGCCTCTACACCGACCCCAACTCCTCTCCGGCCAACGGCACCCGCGCCGAACAGAAGGCCCGGCTCCTGCACTACCAGGACCTGATCAAGGTCGGGCTCTCCGGCAACCTCGCCGACTACACCTTCACCGACACCTCCGGCCGCAGGGTCAAGGGCTCGGACGTCGACTACAACGGGGCGCCCGCCGGATACGCGGCCGTCCCCGGCGACGCGCTGGCCTACTCCGACGCCCACGACAACGAGACGCTCTTCGACACCCTCGCCTTCAAGCTCCCGGCCGGTACGACGGCCGCCGAGCGGGCCAGGGCCCAGGTGGTGGCCATGGCCGCCTCCGTCCTGTCGCAGGGCCCCTCGCTCTCCCAGGCGGGCACCGACCTGCTGCGTTCCAAGTCGCTGGACCGCAACTCCTACGACAGCGGCGACTGGTTCAACGCCCTGCACTGGGACTGCCGCGACGGCAACGGCTTCGGCCGGGGTCTGCCGCCCGCCGCCGACAACCAGGACAAGTGGTCGTACGCGAAGCCGCTGCTGACGGCCTCCGCCACGGTCGCCCCCAACTGCGCCCAGATCGAAGGCGCCTCGGCCGCCTACCGCGACCTGCTCACCATCCGCTCCACCGAGAAGGAGTTCTCGCTCTCCACCGCCGGGCAGGTGCAGTCCGCCCTGTCCTTCCCGCTCTCCGGCAAGGACGAGACCCCCGGCGTGATCACCATGCGCCTGGGCAAGCTCGCCGTCGTCCTCAACGCCACCCCGGACACCGCCACCCAGCGGCTCGCCGCACCCGCGGGGAAGACGTACGCCCTGCACCCGGTCCAGGCCAAGGGAGCGGATCTTACGGTCAAACGAGCCAGGTACGACGGGAAATCAGCCAGTTTCACCGTACCGGGACGCACGGCGGCGGTCTTCGTCCTGCGGTGACACCCACCGGCACTACGGTGACGGCAGACGTCGGCGATGGAGCCGCGACAGCCGTCCTGGTCCACCACCGGGCCGGTCCCGCCTCCCCGACAGAGGGAGGCGGGACCGGCCCGGTTCGTGCGGCAGGAGTTCCGCCGGCGGCGGGCCGGCTCACCGGCGCCCTCTGCCCCAGCGTGCCGGACGGTGATGATGACCAAGGTGGGATTCCTTCCTGAGGAGACGAGCAGCTTCGTCGGGAGGCGGGCCGAACTGGCCCGGCTGGAGGCATCGTTGGCCACGCGGCGGATGACCACCCTGATCGGGTCCGGCGGTGTCGGCAAGACCCGGCTCGCCGTCCGGGCCGCCCGCGCCGCCGCCGACCGCTACCCGGACGGCGCCTGGTGGGCCGACCTCTCCCCGCTCTACGACGACGCGCTCCTTCTCCCCACCGTCTCCGACGCGGTCGGGCTCGCCGACCACACCCTGCGAATGCCCGTCGAGGCGCTCTGCGAATGGCTCGGCGACAAACGCCTCCTGCTCGTCCTCGACTCCGCCGAACACCTCCGTGCCCCCTGCTCCCATCTGCTGGCCGAGCTCCTCACCACCTCGCCCGGCCTGACCGTCCTGGTCACCAGCAGGCAGCCGCTGGGCACCCGGGGCGAGCACGCCGTACGCGTCCAGCCGCTCCCGGTCGACGGCGCCCCCGACGCGCTCCAGCTCTTCGAGGACCGGCTGCGCGCGGGCGACCCCCGGGCGGGCCTGGACGCGCCGGGCGACCGGGCGGCCGCCGCCGACATCTGCCGCCGCCTCGAGGGCATCCCGCTCGCCATCGAACTGGCCGCCGCGGGCATCGGCCGCCACACCGTGACCCAGCTGGCCACCCGCATCGGGACCCGCTTCGACGCCCCGGCCGGCGCCGATGACCTCACCGCCTCCCGGCTCGACCTCCTCGCCGACGACTCCCTCTGGCCCCGCCGCCACCGCACCCTGCGCACGACGATCGGCTGGAGCCACGAGCTCTGCACCCCGCTGGAGCGGCTCCTGTGGGCCCGCCTCACCCTGCTCCGTACGGACTTCGACGAGGAGGTCGCCCGCGAGGTCTGCACCGGGGGGCCGCTCACCCCGGGCGAGGTGGACCGCGCACTGCAAGGGCTCGTCGCCCAGTCCGTCGTCCAGCGCGACGGCACCCGCTACCGGATGCTCGACACCCTGCGCGAGTACGGCCGTATGTGGCTCGGCGAACTCGGCGAGGAGCGGGCGGCCGCCGACCGGCACGCCGCGAGCTTCCTCGGACTCGCACGCCGCGCCCACGACGGGTGGACCGGCCCGGACCAGGTCTCCTGGTACCACAAGATCGCCGACACCCATCTGGACCTGTGCGCCGCCCTGGACCACCTGCTCGCCCACGATGTGGCGGGAGCCCAGGAGATGGCGGGCCGGGTCGGCTTCTTCTGGGCCTGCTGCGGCCATCTGTCGGAGGCGCGCGGCTACGCCCAGCGCGCCCTGGACGCGGGCCCGGTGGACGGCCCGCACCGGACCCGGCTGCAGTGGGTGCTCGGCGTCGCGGCGCTGCTCCAGGGGGACTTCGCGACCGCCGAGAAGTACGGGGCGCTCTGCACAGCCATCGCGCTGTACGACCGCGACGACGAGGGCATGCTCGGCGCCACCTACCTCTCCGGCCTCACCCAGCTGATGACGGGGGAGCCCGCGGCGGCACTGGAAGCGGCCGAACGGGTGCTGCGGATGACGGAGACGGCCCCCTCCGACGGGACGGTCTCCGAAAGCGCCTCCCGGGAGGAGGTTTCCGAGCCCGTCGCGTCCCTCTCCGAACCCGGCGGGGACACCGCTCCCGTCGAGTTCCCCTGCGAACCCGGCGGGGACCTCTCCCCCCTGGAGTCCGCCCACCGGCTGCGCTGCCGCCTCATCACCGTCTTCGCGCTCACCGCGCTGGGCCGGCTCACCGAGTCCGGGCGGGCCGCCGCCGCGCTGCGCCGGTCCTGCGAGCGGGGCGGCGAGTTCTGGACCCGCTCCTACGCCGACTACCAGCTCGCCCTGATCGCCCTGCTCCAGGGCCGCCCGGAGGCCTCCGCCACGCACGCCCGGGCGATGCTCGCGGGCAAGCACCGGCTGCGCGACAGCTTCGGCATCGCGCTGGGCCTGGACATCCTGGCCGCCGCCATCGCCGCCCGGGGCGCGGGCGCCCAGGCCGCCAGGGTCTACGGCACCGGGCACGCGTACTGGCGGATGGTGGGCCACCCCCAGCGCGGTACGCCGGAGCTGGGCCCGGTCCGCGAGACCTGCGAGCTCCAGGCCCGGGCCGCTGTGGGCGACGAGGCGTACCAGCGAGCCTTCGAGCGCGGCCAGGCGGACAACGCGGAGGTCGGCCTCGCAGCGGCGTTGCGGAGCGAGCTCGAGCTCTGAGGGGATGAGGGGGCGCTCGGGGGGAGTGATGCGGACGTGCGGGTTCTGACGGCGGGCTACCCGCCCCGCACGTCGTGAGTTAGGTTAGGCATACCTAAGTGACCGCTTGGGTTTCCTGACCGCCTCTGGAGAACTCGGATGCGTCCTTTCAGCGCCCGTGCCACGCAGCCGACCCGCGCCGAGCGCGTCCGGTCGATCCTCGTCGTCGCCCACTCGATGACGGTGGTGAGCGACGGGGTGCAGACCGAAGTCCGCCGGCTGGACGGCACGGGGGCGATGGGCCACATCCACCTGCACGCCCCCACCGAGGGCGGTCACGCCCCGGCCGGCGAGCGGGTCCCGGCCCGCCTGGAGTTCACGGACATCGCCCCCACCCCCGTCCGCGAACGGCTGCGCGCCCGGGTCACGGTGACCGGTCTGCTGGCGGCCCCGTACAGCACGGACACCGAGAGCTCCACCTGCATGGAGTTCGGCCAGGCGGTCCTGGAGGACGCCGAGGGCCGTACGTTCATCACGCTGGAGGAGCTGGAGCGGACGGAGACCGACCCGGTCGCCGCGTGCGAGGCTGGCATGCTGACCCACCTGGTCGACGACCACGGCGAGCTCGTGCCGCTGCTGCTGCGCCTCGTCCGCCCCCACCCGGAGCGGGGGATGGTGCGGGCGGTGCCGCTGGCGATGGACCGCTACGGCGTGACGCTGCGCCTGGAGTACCCGCGCGCCCACCGCGACGTACGGCTGCCCTTCCCCACGCCCGTGACCGGCATCGACCAGGCGGGCCCGCAGATCCACGCCCTGCTGTCCGCCGCCCGCCGCCTCTCGCACAGCAACGGCCTGCCGGCGTAGGGGGGTTGTCGACCTAGGGGCTCTTGCGCCGCAGTCGCTGCGCCGGGACGGCCGGTACGGCGGGGGCGAGTGCGGAGAGCCGGCCCAGCAGGTCCCCGAACGGCCCCTCCGCCGGCTCCTGGGAGAGCACCCGCAGCACGATGCCCGCCATCTCCTGGTCGTACGCGGCGCTGACGGCCGCCAGCGCGGCGAAGTCGTGCACGAGCTGGATCTCCAGCTCCTCGCGCGGGATGCGCCGCCCGTCGAGCCAGATCAGCGCGGTCGACTCGGCGAGCGAGACCCAGGAGCGGACCACCAACTCCAGCCGGGCGGGAGGGTCTTCCACCCCCAGGTGCGTGATGATCTGCTCGTACGCGGCCTGCCGCACCCCGTCGATCATGGCGGTCGCCGTGGACGAACCGACGGCGGGGCCGCCGCGCATCAGCGCCGAGAAGCCCGGGCCGTGCTCGTCGACGAAGTCGAAGAACCGCCCCATCACCCGCAGCAGCCGTGCCCCGAGGGGCCCTTCGAGCGGCTCCAGGAAACGGGCGGCCAGCTCGTCGGCCGCCCGCCGCAGCGCGGCCTCGTACAGACTCTGCTTCCCCGGGAAGTAGTGGTAGACCAGCGGCCGTGAGATGCCCGCAGCGGCGGCGATCTCGTCGATCGACACATCCTCGGGGGAGCGCCGGCTGAACAAGTCCAGCGCGACGCCGATCAGTTGCTGCCTGCGCTCGTCGACGCCCATCCTGCGCCGTACCCCGGTCGTCATCCCGACAGCCTAACCGGGGTGGGGTCGCGCGTCGTCCCTGGACCGGCGTGGCGGCGCCCCGGTCTCCGGTCCGCCCCGGGAGCCGCGCCGGGGGTGGCCGATTACCGACCGGCCGGTCCGGTAAGCGGATCCGGTGGCCCCCGGGCTCTCCGCCGCGAAGGCGGCCGCGGATCACGGGAAGTCCCCTGGTCACCGCTGACGTGCGGGTACGCGGTGTGCGCAGCCGAAGTGATCCGCGGGGAGGGGGTGGGCCCGGGATGCGTCTTTACGTGAGCTGAACAAGCGACCGGGGGGGTCTGTTTTCCGTGTGATACCCCACGGCCCGTGTGTGCCACCGATCCACGTGGTGCACAAGGCGTGTGAAGGGGGGCGTGGTGCCAGGGTCGGCAGAAGGAGGCGTTCGTGCGGAAGCGCGAGGGCCGCACCGCGGGCGGGCAGCCGCCCCGGTGACACGGGCGGTGCCCGTCGCCCCGCCCCCGCGGTCCTGTACGGGGGGCGAGCCCGGCGCGGTTCGCCCCGGACACCTCAGCCGGAGGCCGCTGCGGGATTCCCGGCGGGCCGGCGTCCCCGGCGAGGGGAAGCTCCCGACGAGCCACCACACCATCATCATCAGAGTCCGCGGAACGTCTGTCGCAGGACGTCCGTGACCCGTACACGGGCGAGGCATGTACACAGAAGACAGCACATCCGAAACGGCGCCGGCAGCAGGGAACCGCGGTTCCTGATCCTCGGTCCGCTGGAAGTCTCCGTCGACGGGACCCGGCTCTCGCTCGGCGGAGCGGTCCAGGAGCGGGTGCTGTCCGTCCTGCCCCTGGAGCCGGGACGGGTGGTTCCCATGGCGCGCCTCATCGAGGCGGCGTGGGAGGGCGATCCGCCCACCACGGCCTCGCACCAGGTCCGCAAGGCCGTCTCGGAACTGCGGCGGCGCATCCCCGGTGACGCGGTCGTCTCGACCGAGGGCAGCGGCTACCGCGCCACCGTGACCACGGCGCAGCTCGATCTTCTGGAGTTCAACGACCGGATCCGTGCAGCCGAGCAGGCTCTGCGGGAGAACCGGCGGACCGACGCCGTCGCCGCGCTGGAGGCCGCGCTGGCGCTGCGGCGCGGGAGCGGCCTCGCCGGCCAGGGCGGCACGGTCATCGAGTCCGCGGTCACGGTCCTGGAAGAGCGCTGGCTGGTGGCCACGGAGGAACTCTTCACCCTGCGCCTGGGCATGGGGCTCAGCGGCGAACTGGTGGCCGACCTGCGGATCGTGGTCTCCGAGCATCCGCTCCGCGAAACGCTCCACGGCCACCTGATGCTCGCCCTGTACCGCACCGGGCGGAAGGCCGAGGCGCTGCACGAGTACGCCCGGCTCCGTGAGGTCCTTGCCGATCAGCTCGGCGTCGAGCCCGTCCCCCAACTGGCCCGGCTCCACGAGGAGATCCTGCGCGACGACCCCGGCCTGGTGCTGCCGCAACCCCCTCGGCCTCCGGCCGCCCCGGAGCCTCCGGAGGCCCGGCCCGCCCAGGTCTGCACCCTGCCCCAGCCGCTGTCCGACTTCACCGGCCGCAGCAGGGAACTGTCCGAGCTGCTGGCCTGCGTCGACGAGTCCGACACATCCGACGACCGGTCCACCCGGGTCGTGGCGGTGGACGGCATGGGTGGTTCGGGGAAGACCTCCCTCGCGGTCCGGGCCGCCCACCAGCTGGCCGACCGCTTCCCTGACGGCCAACTCCACGTCGACTGCGCGGATGCACCCCGGGTGAGCAGCCGCTGGTGTCGCCCGGCACGGCACTCGGCCATTTGCTGCGCGCGTACGGCGTCAGCGACGACCGCATCCCCAGCGACACGGAGGCCAGGGCCAACATGTGGCGCGCCACGGTCGCCGGCCGCCGACTGCTGCTGCTCCTGGACAACGCCGCCCAGGCCGAACAGGTGACGCCGGTGATCACCGCGTCGCCCGGCTGCCTGGTCCTGATCACCAGCCGTTCCCGGCTGCTGGACCTCGACGGCGTCCGGTGGGTGTCCGTGGGGCTCATGACGCCCGAGGAGAGCGCAGCCCTGGTCGCGACGACGCTCGGGCCCGACCGGGCCGCGGCCGAGCCCGAGTCGGCGGCGGAGCTCGCCGAGCTCTGCGGGCACCTGCCTCTGGCCCTGCGCATCGCCACCGCCCGGTTGCGCAACCGCTCCTCGTGGACCCTGCGTTACCTCGCCGAACGGCTCGGTGGCCGCCTCTTACGCGGCCAGCCGGCCCTCCTACCCGCCCGCCCTGCTGGACGCGATCGAAAAGCTGTCCGGCCGCCCGCTGGCCGGAGCGCGGGTCGCCGACGTCGGGGCCGGCACCGGCATCTCCACCGCCCTGCTGGACGGCCGCGGCGCCCGGGCGGTGGCCGTGGAGCCGGGCGACGGGATGGCCGCGCAGCTCCGCCGGGGTCTGCCGCACGTGCCCGTGGTCCGGGGCGACGGCAACCGGCTGCCGCTGCGGACCGGGTCGCTGGACCTGATCACGTACGCCCAGTCATGGCACTGGACCGACCCGGCCCGCTCCGTCCCCGAGGCGCGCCGGGTGCTGCGGCCCGGCGGGGCGCTCGCCCTGTGGTGGAACGACTCCGACCCGCGCGTGGCGTGGATCGGGGACCAGAGGCGGCGGGTGCTGGACACCTTCGGCGAGGGACAGGAGGACCAGCACGTGGCGGCGTACGACGCCGACGCCCGGCTCCGGGCCGGGCTGCCCGCCGGGGTGGACTTCCGCACCCGGCAGGTGGAGTGGAGCCGGGAGGTGACGCTCGACGTCCACCTCGCCAACCTCGCCAGCCACTCGGTCTTCCTGGTCGCGGAACGGGCGGTGGCCGCCGGGGTCCTGGAGCGGGAACGCGCCCTGCTGGCCGCTGCGTTCCCAGGCGGGACGGTCCGCGAGTCCTATGTGACGAGCCTGGCCGTCGCCCGTACCTGAGACCGGTTTTGGGTGCAGGATGGACCGATGGCGACAGAACCGGAATGGCGATGCGCAGCCGGCGCTCGGGCCGCGGGTACCCTCCTGGCAGCGGTGCTGCTCCTGAGCGGATGCAGCGCGGACGGCAAACAGGACGCGGCCGACGGCGCCGGGAGCGACCGTCCCTCGGCACCGCCGACCGCGACGGGAACCCTGGAGCAGCTGGCCGAGAAGGCCGGCTGCGACCCCAACGTACAGACCGACGCCCAGGAGCTCCGACAGGCCAACTGCAAGACGGCTACAGGGCGTTACATACTGACCACCTTCGCCACCGACCGCGGCCAGCGCGAGTGGATCAACGAGGCCAAGAACTACGGCGGTTCGTACCTCGTCGGCCGGCGCTGGGTCGCCGTCGGGGACGCGAAGGTGGTCGTGGCGCTGCGCGGCCGGCTCGGGGGGACGGTGGAGACCGCCTCGCCGCACCACTCGGGGGAGAGCGGTGATGGGGGGAGCGAGGAAGGGCACTCCGGTCACCACGGGAGCTGACCGCGCAGGTTGAGGGGGACGGGCGTCACGGGGGCCGGTGCCGGTGCCGAATCAGCGGCACCGGCACCACCCACCGGCGTAGGTGCCGGTCTCGGTGTCGTGTCAGCGGCACCTGCGCCCGTCGTTGATGCACCGCACCATCTTGTTCATCAGCCGCTGGTCGAAGACGTTGATGAAGTCGCCGTGGTCGGTGATCGGCTTGTGCAGCTGCTCGGGGAAGGAGTCGACGGCGAACCCCGGCCCCGGCGGCACGTCGTACACGATCCGCTGGACCAGCTGCGGAACCGCCCGGAACCCGTTGGGGCAACGCCCGTCGGCCTGTGCGAACGCCACATGGGTGCGGTGGTTGGCGCTGTCGGCGTTCTGCCCGTCCCAGCAGTTCTGGAAGGCGAACGTACGTACCACCTGGCTGCCCTCGGGGCAGATCGGGTACTTGTCCTTCAGCTGGCGGTCCTCGAAGCCGGTGCAGCTCCAGGAGGCGTTGGCATTGGCGTCGCCGTTGGTGAACGCCTTCGCGTCCCCGGTGATGATCCGCAGGAAGCGCGGCATCGCGCTGACCTTGCCGACGGGGGAGCCGACGAACTTCAGGGTCACCTGGGACGGCGTCTGGATCTGGCCGACGTTCTGGTCCTTGCCACCGCCGTCGGCGTTCACGTCGGCCTCGTCCTGGCCGTTCTGCAGGCGCAGCACGGGCCAGTAGTAGGTCGACCGGTCGCCCTGGTTACGGCAGGTGGTGGCGCCGTTCGCCAGGTCGTCGTCGCTGGCGAAGGCGTCGTTGGCCTGGTTGCCGATGTAATCGTGCATGTGGTGCGCGCCGTTGCTCACGCCGGGAGCGACGATGACGTTGTCCGGGTTGAACTTCCCGTTCTCGTTGCGGCCGCAGTCGGTGGTGAAGGTGCCGCGGGAGGCGCCGCGGCGCTGCCGGGGGCGCTGGACATTGGGCTGGACGGACTGGATGTCGACAAAATCGGCCGGCTCGGGCCCGTTGCCACCCTGGCCACCCTGACCAGGGTCCTGACCGTCACCAGGGTCCTGACCGTTGCCCTGGTCATCGCCTTGGCCCTGGTTGTCACCTTGGCCCTGGTCATCGCCCTGGCCTTGGTTCTGGCCCTGGTCCTGCCCCTGGCCGTCGTCCTGGCCACCGTCGCCGTTACCGCCATTGCCGCCGTCGCCGCCGTCACCCGTATCGTCCCCGGGGCTGCCGGAGGCGCTGTCGTCGGCGCGCAGGCTGCACCCGGCGAGACCTTCGATCCCCGCCGGCCGCTCTCCGACGCGCCCGATCGCGATGCCGATGCGGTCGAGACTCGCCGTCCGCTTGTTCCGCAACGGGCCGAGCACGGCGTTCTCGGCGAGCCCGGGATCCCGGGATATCTGCTCCTTCCGGTCGGCGAACTGCCGGTAGGCATCGGTGATCTGGGTATCCATCGCCGCGAGTTCGCGGTCGACCTCGGGGCGTGCCTGCTCGGGCACGTCGGGCAGTTCGTTACCGGCATCGGGACAGTCGATCGTGGACATCTGGCGGCCCGCGTTCTGGGTCCGGGAGGTCGGCGGCGAACCGGACGGCCCTTCCCCCGCGGAGGCGTAGACATTGACCGCCACCAGCCCGCCCCCGCCCAGGATCAGGGCGGCGGAGGCAGCTATGGCGCGGTTGGCCAGGCTGGAGCGTTTCTTGCGGGACGTACGGGGTGTACGTGCTGTGCGTCGCATGGGACTCCTCTGCTTCGAGGGAGAAGCGTGACGTCCCATACGCGCGGCCCGGGCTTCCTGTTCAGCCCTCCTGCCGATTCGTGCGAAGCTCCAGCAGGAAAGCGGCCCGAATGCCCAACTCTCAGGCGAAGGCGGCCAATGGGGCGTCCACCGGCGCTCAGCCGTGGTCCAGATAGGCCAGCACCGCGAGCACCCGGCGGTTGTCGTCGTCGGAGGGCGGCAGGCCGAGCTTCCCGAAGATGTTCGAGGTGTGCTTGGCGATCGCCCGTTCCGTGATCACCAGCTGGGCGGCGATCGCCGTGTTGGACCGGCCCTGGGCCACCAGCTCCATCACCTCCCGCTCGCGCGGCGTGAGGCCGCCCATCGGCTTGTCCTGCGAACGGCGGGACAGGAGCTGGGAGATCACCTGCGGGTCCATCGCCGTGCCGCCCGCCGCCACCCGCCGTACGGCGTCGATGAACTGGTCGGCGTCGAAGACCCGGTCCTTCAGCAGATAGCCGGTCCCCCCGTTGCCGTCGGCCAGCAGTTCCCGGGCGTACAACTGCTCCACGTGCTGGGAGAGCACCAGCACCGGCAGCCCAGGCCGTGCCCGCCGGGCGGCCAGGGCGCACTGCAGCCCCTCGTCCGTGTGGGACGGCGGGAGCCGGACGTCGACGACCGCGACATCCGGCTCCAACCCAGCCAGAGCCCTGCTCAGTTCGGGACCGGTCTCCACCGCGGCGGCGATCTCGAACCCGTACGCCTCCAGCATGCGCACCAGTCCGTCGCGCAGCAGGAAGAGGTCTTCGGCTAGGACAACACGCAAGGCAGCTCCATGGTGACCATGGTGGGGCCGCCCGCAGGGCTGCTGACGGCCAGGACGCCGTCGAATGTACCGAGTCGTCGTTCGATTCCGCTCAGCCCGGAGCCCGATCCGATCCGCGCACCGCCCCCGCCGTTGTCCGTCACGGAGATCCGGAGCATGCCCTCGCCGTGGTGCAGGTCCACCCAGATCCGGTCTCCGCCGGCGTGCTTCACCGCGTTGGTCAGGGCCTCGCTCACCGCGAAGTATGCCGCCGACTCCACCGACGCCTCCGCCCGTCCCGGCAGCTCCACCGTGACCTCCGTGGCCACCGGCAGCCGCAGGGCCAGCGCCCTGACCGCGTCGCCGAGGCCCCGTTCGGCGAGGACCGGCGGGTGGATGCCCCGGACCAGGTCACGCAGCTCGGTCAGCGCCTCCGCCGACGACTCCCGGGCCGTCGCAAGCAACTTCTTCGCCTGCGCCGGGTCCTTCTCGATGAGCGCCTCGATCGTGCCCAGGTTCATCCCCATCGCGACCAGCCGCGCCTGCGCCCCGTCGTGCAGATCCCGCTCGATGCGCCGCAGTTCGGAGGCGGCGGTGTCCACCGCCTCGTGCCGCGTCTCGGTGAGCCGGTCCACCCGCTGCGCGAGCGTCTGCTCGGGCGTCGGCGCCAGCAGGGTGCGGGCCAGCAGGAAGTGCGCCCGCAGCACCGGCTCGGCGGCCCGCAGCCCGAGGTGGAAGAGCGCGATGCCGAACGCCAGGGCGACCAGCCCCGTGAGCTGGCTGCTCACCGGCACGAACCCGTACCAGTACGGGTCGTCCTGGAACACCCGCCACAGCCCCGCAGCCAGCACCACCGACTCGATCGGGTAGATCATCAGCGCGGCGGCCACCACGGCCAGCACGGTCCCGGCCGTCATGTCGACCAGCAGCCACTGGAGGTCCCGCCAGGTCGCCGGGTCCTTCAGCAGCAGCGTGGTCCGCTCCACCTGCCCGGTCACACCCCTGCGCAGATCCGGCGGGAACGGGCGGTACGGCACCGGTATCCGTACGCCGGACCAGTCGGCCGCCCACAGCCGCCGCTGGTTGGCGTGCCGGCGCACCGCCTCCAGCACGACCGGGGTGGTGAACACCCCGATGCCCAGCAGGATGAAGGCGATCGAGAGCACCGCGAGGACGCACAGGGTGATGGAGACCGCCAGCCCGTAGACCGACAGGACCAGTCCTCGTCCCGCCGCCAGCATCGGCGGCCGTATCCGTGTCGCGAGTGCGTTCATCGTGTTCCCTCTTCCCTCACGGGACCCGAGCCGGCCCCCGTCGTGCTGCAAGTCTCGCCCCCTCCCGCCCCGCAGCGGCAGCCGGTACGCCACCCACCCGGGGGTGTAGCCAGCACCACCCCGGGGCCTCGTGCCGGCCCCTCGCGAAGGGGGGGCTCCGACGGCTGGGGCGGGCGGGCCCCGTTCCTGGATTCGAAGCGTTCCGACGTACGGATCTGCTCGATGCTCGATACCTGGGGGCGAGACCGCATGAAGCGCGACGGCACGAGGCGCAACGGTACGAGGCGAGGCCGCGCGAGGAACGACCTCGCCGCACGCATCGGTGTGTGGAGCACACTCGGCGACCTGCTGGTTCCGTGAAGCTGCTCCTCGGCGAGCGAACGGGCTTATGCCCACGGGCCTCTCGAAGCTGCCGAGCCTGGAGGGCGATGAACCGGACCTCAGGGCGGACGCCACCCCCGTGACCCAGGGGTGTGACACACGGGGACGGCCCCGGACCACGGCGGAGACCGTGGTCTGGGGCCGCCGGACGCGCAGGGACATCAGGCCGGTCAGGGCGTGTACTTGTACCCCACCCGGCGGACCGTCTGGATCGAACGCCGGTGCTCCGCACCGAGCTTGCGGCGCAACCGGGCGACATGGACGTCCACGGTGCGCCCGTCGCCCACGTGCCCGTACCCCCATACCGTCGTCACCAGCTGGTCGCGGGTGTGCACCCGGTGCGGGTGCGCCACCAGGTGGGCCAGCAGCTCGAACTCCAGGTAGGTGAGGTCGAGGGCCACCCCGTCGACGGACGCCGTACGCCGGGTCGAGTCGATCCGGACCGGCCCGGGCGACGCCGCCTCCTCGACCGGTTCCGGCGCCGGCTGCTGGTCGGCCGGCACGAGCACCAGGTAACCGATCATCGGCGGCCGGCCCGGCAGGGCGGGAAGCGTGTGCTGGGGGGCGGGCAGCCAGGTCGCGCCCGGCGGCAGGAAGCCGGCCACGTCGGAGAGCCGGGCGACCTCGTCACGGTCGACGGCGCGCAGACCGTGCCGGTTGGGGGAGAGGGAGCGGGAGCGGGTGGTGGGGTCGGCCGCAGCGGGCGCCGGAGAGGCTGCGGTGACAGCGGAAGCGGCAGAGAAGGTAGGGGTGTTCGCCATGGAGGGTCAGCTCTTTCGCGCGAGGAGTCGTCGAGGACGGACCTACGTCGTGCGCGCGGACCGAAGGCCGGGTGAGCGGCTTTAGAGGGCCTGCGCGTTCCACGCGCGGCAACACACCCGGTCGAAATCATGGTGCTGACGGGAAGGCCAGAACGGCTCGAGGTCGCTGCGACCCGACGCGATGTACTGGAAGCTGGCCATGGCTCTATTGAAGCAGACATTGCGGCAATGCATCAGGCTCCTCTCACCCGCCGATACGGCCTCTTGGCGTTACCTTCCCCACGCCGCGCTTCTTCTCGCCCACGTTTCTCTCCTCCGGTCTCGAACGAGCGGGGAAATCCCTGCAGGGAGGGGCCCGCCGGTGATCCGGCGGGCCCCTCCCTGAAAGGTACGGCTACGGGCTCAGACCTGGTCGGCCTTCTCCAGCGCGGTGCAGCAGGTGTCCACGATCAGCCGCGTGACGACGTACGGGTCGACGTTGGCGTTGGGGCGGCGGTCCTCGATGTACCCCTTCTGGTCCTGCTCGACCTGCCACGGGATGCGGACCGAGGCGCCGCGGTCGGAGACGCCGTAGCTGTACTCGTTCCACGGGGCGGTCTCGTGCAGGCCGGTGAGCCGGTCGTCGATGCCCGCGCCGTAGTTCTTCACGTGGTCCAGCGGCTTGGAGCCCTCACCCAGCGACTCGCACGCGGTGATGATCGCCTCGTAGCCCTCGCGCATCGCCTTGGTGGAGAAGTTGGTGTGCGCGCCCGCGCCGTTCCAGTCGCCCTTGACCGGCTTCGGGTCCAGCGTCGCGGAGACGTTGAAGTCCTCGGCGGTGCGGTAGAGCAGCCAACGGGCCACCCACAGCTGGTCGGAGACCTCCAGCGGGGAGAGCGGGCCCACCTGGAACTCCCACTGGCCCGGCATGACCTCGGCGTTGATGCCGGAGATCCCGAGCCCGGCGGCCAGGCAGTTGTCGAGGTGCTTCTCCACGATCTCGCGGCCGAAGATCTCGTCCGCGCCGACCCCGCAGTAGTAGCCGCCCTGCGCGGCCGGGAAGCCGCCCTCGGGGAAGCCGAGCGGCCGGTGGCCGTCGAAGAAGGTGTACTCCTGCTCGATGCCGAAGATCGGGGCCTGGCCCGCGAACTGCTCGGCGACCGGACGCAGCGCCGCCCGGGTGTTGGACTCGTGCGGCGTCATGTCGATGTCGAAGACCTCGCACAGCACGAGGACGTCGTCGCCGCCGCGGATCGGGTCCGGACAGGTGAAGACGGGCTTCAGCACCCGGTCGGAGGCGTGGCCCGCGGCCTGGTTGGTGCTGGAACCGTCGAATCCCCAGATCGGGAGATCCGCTACGTCGCCCGACGGCGTGCCGTCCATGATCTTCGTCTTGGAGCGAAGCTTGGCGGTCGGCTCGGTGCCGTCTATCCAGATGTACTCAGCCTTGAACGTCACGGACGCCATCCTTTGCGGGTGCAGCGGTCTATGCCGCGCAGCTTGGCAAGCTGCGATTTCCCGTCCGTTGCCCGAGTGTGAACCCCGTGTTACCGAGCTTTCCTGCGATAGAAGTGCGTTAGAAGTGCGCCTTGTAAGGACTCGTCACGCGTTGCCCTCAACCGCTGACACGTCACCCTCTACCGCTGACACGTCACCTCCACTGCTCACACGTTGCCCTTGAGGAGCTCCGAGAACCCGGCGGCGCGGATCCGCCGCACCAGCTCCTCCCGGCTCGACCCGAGTGTCCCGGCCGCCCGGGACAGCTCCCAGTCCGCGCCCGCGAGGACGTGCAGCAGATAGCCGCGCCGGATCTGGGCGTCGGAGAGCCGGAACGTCTTGAGGTAGGCGACCTGCCCCTTGTGATCGGTGATCGTCTCCCCGATGTGCTGCCCGCCGCCGTCCCGGACGAACGGCGGCAGGAACCGCCACAGCGTGAACGACCCCATCCGGTACACCCGGTCGAAGCGGTACGAGGAATCCAGCAGCTCCCGCGCGAACAGGGCCTCGTGCGCCTCCTCCCACGCCCGCTCCTGACCCCGCGCCACCGCCCGCAGATCGGCGAGCGTACGGATGTGCGCCCCGTCCCCGAGGCGCGCCCCGAACTCCGCCACCGGCGCCCCGTACAGCGCGTACTGGTGCACCAGCTCCCCGTACAGGTCCTCCACCAGCGAGGCGTGCAGCAGCCGGTAGTCCTCCGGGTGCGGCACCACGAACGCGGCGGCGAGCGCGTCGGAGACGTACACCATCACCCCGCACTGGTCCGGGTGGATCTCGAAGATCCGCAGCGCGTCCCCGAGCCGCGCACCGGCCACCCGAGGTACGCGTCCTCCGCGCGCGGCGACAGCCCGTCGCGCAGCGCCCGGCGCGACCACTCCTCCCAGGCGGTCGACGGGCCGCCGAAGTGCAGCGCGAGGTAGCCCTCCAGGGCCAGATGGAGCGGCAGGAACCGCAGCCGGTCGCCGGGGTGGCGCCTGGCCATGCGATGGTGGGTGAGCCGGGGCAGCCGGACGGTACGAGGCGCCTCCCGCCCGCCACCGAGCTGAGTCCCGTACGCGGCCGACTGCCTGCCCGTTCCCGGCACTTCGGGGCCTTCGCCCTCACCGGACCAGTCGGCGACCAGCCCGTGGGGGATGTACGAGACGTAGTGGCTGTGGGGCTCACGCTCGACGACCCCCGCCCCGAGGCCGTCGTACACCTCCCGGCGCAGCCGGAGCCCTTCCACAGGCGCCTCACGCACCAGCGGTACGAGACGGACGCCGCCCCACACCTGCGCGGGCCGGGTGGAGAGCCCGGTGAGCTCCAGCCGGTTCACGAGACGGCCTCCTTCTCTCCCAGGATCACGACACGGTCTCCTTCTCTCCCAGGAACAGCGCCACCCGCCGGTCCAGGTACGCCTGCAGCTCCGCCGGGCCGGTCCGGCCCTCCGCGAACCGGGCGATCTCCACCAGCGCGGGCAGATCCTCCGCGTCCCGGATCCCGGCCGTCGGAACCCCCGCGGCGAGCCGCCGCACGTCGAAACCGTCCGCGTCGTATACGGGGTTCACGTGCACCACCGCCGTCCGCCGCCCCGGGTCCAGCCGCGTGCGCCACACCCGCAGCACCTCGCCCGCCAGACCCGCCGGGGCGTTGTCCCAACCGTCCGACACGATCACCAGCCGGTCCGGGGCCGCGCCGCCCGGCCCGGGCTCCAGCGCGTCCAGGACCCGCATCCCGAGCGGGGTCGGCCCCCACGGACGTACGAGCAGGGCGTCATCCCGGCCCGAGGTCCACAGCCCCCGGTACGCGCCCGGCGCGGCGAGCGCCTCCAGCAGATGGTGGCAGGCCAGGGCCACGGCGAGCGGCCGCCGCCGCTTCTGCCCCGACCCGGACGAGGAGAAGCTGTCGTCCAGGACCGTGTGCACCCGCCCCCAGCTCCCGGCGTGCCGGCCCGCGGCGCGGCGCGCGGCCGTGCGCAGGGCACCGGTCAGCTCGGCGCGGCGGGCGGCACGCTGCTCGAAGGGGAGCGCGAGGACGTACAGCGCCAGCCGGGTCAGCGGCATCACGGTCAGATCGACCTCCGGCCGCCGGTCGCCCACCACCCGCTGCTCCTGGGTGCGCAGCCGCTCCAGCCGGGTCATCCGGGGCGCGGCCCGCTTCAGGAACGTCTCACGCTTCATGCCGTGCCGGGCCGCGAACCCCTCCGCGACGGTGAACGGCAGCTCGGCCACAGCCCCCTGCTCGTAGTGGGCGCGCCGCCAGGCGTCCAGCACCGGGTGCTCGTACCGCGGCAGCTTCCCCGGCCGGAACAGGAACGCCCCGACCTCCGCCGCCGCCCCGGCCCCCTCGGCGCAGCGCAGATGGATGTGCCGGGCGGCGGTCTTCACGCCGCTCCGGTACTTCACCGCGTCGTGCCCCAGGTCCGGCCGGGCTGCCAGCCAGTCGCGCATGATCGCCCGGGTGCGCCGGTTGTTGATCCGGGCCCGGCGCACCTCGCCGAAGAGGCGGTAGACCCGCTGCGGAGGCAGCAGCGCCAGCCGGGCGGCGATCAGCCGGCCCTCGGTGCGCCGTTCCTCGGCACTCGCCTCGCCCGCCGTCTCCAGGAGGCCGAGCACGATGCGGGCGGCGTTGTGGTCGTTGACGTCGAGGGCCAGCGAAGCGGCGTACACACGGCGGTAGTTGACCCGTACGTAGGCGTGCAGGAAGTCCAGCGACAGCTGCTGGTAGACGGCGCCGGAACGGAACCCGCGCTGTCCGGTCGCGGTGATCGCCGCATTCGCGAAGAGCAGGACGTCTTCGGCGGCGACGAGATCGGCCAGGGTCTCGGGCGGCGTGTTCATGGACTTCCCCCCGGTGGAGACAGCGGACGCCGGCCGGGGAATGGAGGCGCGAACAACGAAATCATCGCTTCACAGGCAAGTCTCGGAAGTCGCAGCCGAAGTCCCGCGGCCGGCCCAGGAAACGTAACGGCCCATGACCGCCCCGCGCCACCGCATAACGCCGGGGGAGGGCACACCGCCTCCCCCGTACCGAGCATGGGGCACACCGCCCCCCGCCCCCGCCACCGGGCACACTGACCCCCATGACGACACCCGCCGGCACCACCAGCGCCACCAGCACCACGAGCACTGCCACCCCCTCCACCCCCATCGCCCCCCTCCGCATCGGCCTCCTCGGCACAGGCCCCTGGGCGCGCAACACCCAGGCCCCCGCGCTGGCCGTCCACCCCGGCGTCGAGCTGAGCGGGGTGTGGGGCCGCCGGGCCGAGGCGGCGGAGGCCCTCGCGACGGTCCACGGGACCCGGGCGTACACGGGGGAGGCGGGGATCGACGCGTTGCTGGAGACGAGCGACGCGGTGGCGTTCGCGCTGCCGCCGGACATCCAGGCGCCGCTCGCGGTCCGGGCGGCGGAGGCGGGCTGCCACATCCTGATGGACAAGCCGGTCGCCACGACGGTCGAGGGGGCCCGCGCGGTCGCGGAGGCGGCGGCGCAGGCGGATGTTGCCTCGGTCGTCTTCTGCACGCTCCGCTTCGCGCCCGAGACCGCCGCGTGGATCGCCGAACAGGCGGCGGTGGAGGGCTGGTTCACCGCCCGCGCCCAGTGGCTCGGTTCGCTCTACGCCGAGGGTTCGGCCAGCCAGTACGCCGACTCGCCGTGGCGGCGGGAGAAGGGCGGCCTGTGGGACGTCGGCCCGCACGCCCTATCGGTGCTGATCCCGGTGCTCGGCGAGGTCACGGAGCTGACCGCCGCCCGCGGCCCCGCCGACACCACCCACCTGATCCTGCGCCACGCCTCCGGCGCCTCCAGCACGGTGACCCTCGGCCTGAGCGCCCCGCCGGCCGCCGCGGGCATGGACATCGAACTGCGGGGCGAGCACGGCACGGCCGCGATCCCGGGCTGGGACGGTGCGGAGGCGGCGTTCCGGGGAGCGGTGGACGCGCTGGCCGAAGCGGTGCGTACGGGGGTGCCGCACGCCTGCGACGCCCGCTTCGGCCTCCGCCTCACGGAGTTGCTGGCGGAGGCGGAGGGCCAGGCCGGCCGGTAGCCGGTGGGCTCACCCCGGCGGGAGGGCCCGGCACAGGGCCTCCAACGCCTCCGGGTAGGCGTGTTCGGCAGGGGTGGCGTATCCGACGACGAGCCCGTCCCGCTCGCCCTCCGCCTGCTCCGCCCCCGGGTGCCGGTAGTCGGCCAGCCCCTCCACCGCGAGCCCCTGCCAGGCCGCCGCCCGCACCACCGACCGCTCGGTGCCGGGCGGCAGCTCCACCACCGCGTGCAGCCCCGCCGCGATCCCGGTGACCCGGACGTGAGGGGCCCGCTGCTCCAGCGCCGCCACCAACTGGTCCCGGCGCCGCCGGTGGTGCTGGCGCATCCGGCGTACATGACGGTCGTACGCGCCCGAGTCGGCGAAGTCCGCGAGGGTGAGCTGCTCCGTGGCGCTGGAGAACTGCTCGCGCTCGCCCTTCGCCGCGACGATCGGTGCCACCAGCCGCTCGGGCAGCACCATCCAGCCGATCCGCAGGGCGGGGGAGAGGCTCTTGCTCACCGACCCCAGCAGCACCACGTGCTCGGCATCGAGCCCTTGGACGGCCCCCACGGGCTGCCGGTCGTAGCGGAACTCCCCGTCGTAGTCGTCCTCCACGACGAGCCCACCCGTGGACCGCGCCCAGTCGACCACCGCCGCCCGCCGCGCGGGGTGCAGCGGCCCGCCGGTGGGGAACTGGTGGGCAGGCGTGAGCAGTACGGCCCGGTCGCGGCGGGTCAGTTCACCGACCCGGGCCCCGTCCCCGTCCACCTCCACCGGCCGGGTGCCGACGCCGTGTGCGGCGAGCAGCCCGCGGTGGAACGGCAGCCCGTACGCCTCCGCCGCCCACGGGCCGCCCACCACCTCCGCCAGCAGCCGCAGCCCGTGCGCGGCGCCCGAGCAGAGGACGATGCGCTCCGGCGAGGTACGCACCCCGCGGACCCGGGCCAGATAGCCGGCCATCGCCCGCCGCAGCTCCGGCCGCCCGTGCGGATCACCGGGCCCGAACGCGTCGTTGGGGGCCGCGGCGAGCGCCCGCCGCCCGGAGGCCAGCCAGGCGGTGCGCGGGAAGGCGGCGGGGTCCGGCTGCCCCTGGACCAGGTCGTGGACGGGGCGGGAGGGGCGTTCCGGGGTGCGGGGGCGGTGGGCCGGGGTGACGGGCGCGGCCCGCTCGGCGACCCGGGTGCCCGAGCCCTGACGGGCGGCGAGCCAACCCTCCGCGACGAGCTCCGCGTAGGCGTCGGCGACGGTGTTGCGGGCGAGCCCGAGGTCGGCGGCGAGGGAACGGTAGGGCGGCAGCCGGGTGCCGGGGGTGAGCCGCCCGCTGCGGACGGCCTCGCGGAGGGCAGCCATCAGGACGGACCGGCGGTTGCCGGTGGCGGAGTGCTCCAGCGGCAGATCACTGCCCAGGATCTCCGCCGAATTGACCCATGAATCCGTCACCGGAACGCACCCCGTAACCGGTCGCCTGTGCCCATAGATTCGTACCCATGACGACGACAGAGATCAAGCCGAACGACCGCACCGCCACCCCCGCCCCCACCGACCGGCTCAATTTCGCGAAGGCCGCCCCGAAGGTGTTCCGGGCCGTGATCGGCCTGGACGCGGCGGCCCGCGAGGGCCTGGACCCGACGCTGGTCGAGCTGGTCCAGATCCGCTCCTCGCACCTGAACCACTGCGCGTACTGCCTCCACATGCACACCACGGACGCGCGGAAGGCGGGGGAGAGCGAGGAGCGGCTGCACATGGTGGCGGTGTGGCGGGAGGCGGCCCACTTCTTCACGGAGCGGGAGCAGGCCGCCCTGGCCCTGACCGACGCGGTCACCCGGCTCGCGGACGCCGGGGTGCCGGACGCGGTCTACGACCGGGCGGCCGAACACTTCGACGAGCAGGAGCTGGCCCAGCTTCTGGCCCTGATCCTCACCATCAACACCTGGAACCGCATCGCCCTCGCCACGGCCAAGCGCGCGGGCACGGACGAACGCTGAGGGTCCCGCCCCTGCTGGCTACCGGCGCCCCAAGGCGTCCCGTACGGCTTCCTCACTCCGGCCCACCACGGCACTCCCGTCGTCGGCGGTGATGATGGGCCGCTGGATCAGCTCGGGGTGCTCGGACAGGGCGGTGACCCACCGCTCTCGCGAACCGGCGTCCCGGGGCCACTCCTTGAGCCCGAGTTCCTTGGCCGCCGCCTCCTGCGTCCGCGTGATGTCCCACGGTTCGAGCGCGAGCCGGCCCAGGACGGCCCGGATCTCCTCGGACGAGGGCACGTCCTCCAGGTAACGCCGGACGGTGTAGTCGGCCCCTTCGGCGTCCAGCAGACCGACAGCGCTACGGCACTTGGAACAGGCCGGATTGATCCAGATCTCCATGGGGCCAAGGGTACGCGAGTGACTGCCGAAAACGCCTCTGGCCAGGGACGATTGTCAGTGGGGGGCAGTAAAATGGAGGGAGTTCGTGAGGGTTCCACCACCCTGCCAGGAGGATGCCGATGGCCGTTGCCGCAGCCACGACCGAGCCGCTCGACCGACAGCTCCCGATGCCCTTCCACCCGCCGCTTCCCGCCCCGCCGACGAAGAAGCGACTGCCCGCGGGCCGCCCCCGCGAGTGGTACGTCTCGCACAACCGCCGCCTGAAGGCCATGCGGCTGGCGATCGCGCTGCTGGACAGCGGGGTCTACCAGCCGGCCAGCGCCGGAAACCACAAGATACGGACGACCGCCGAGCGCCTGGGCATGCACCCGCCGTCCGACACCACCTGCCGCATGGTCCGCGCCCTGATCCGCTACGGCCGCTGACGCCACCACCGCCCGCCGACAGCCCTGTGCCCCCGAGTCCGAACACGGCCCGGGGGCACAGGCATGCTCCCGGCTCGGCCCCCGGCAGGTGGCGGTGCGACGCACCGCCTGCCGGGGGGCAGGCCGCTAGCGGCTGTCGTCCGTGCCTGCCCATCGCCCTCGCCGGCGTCGGCATCACCCTCGGCGCCGCCCTGCTCAGCTGGCTGCTCCGCCTGTCGGGCTGCGCATGGTCCTGGACGGTCAGGGACCGCACCGCCCGCCGGGGGCCACCCCGGCTGCCCGGGCTGCCGCCTGGCGGGCCGACAGGCATGATCGCCCGAAAAGCATCGAACGCGGTGCCGGTTGCCTCTACTGTGACCGGATGACGACCGAGGTGATCACGCCGAAGAACAGGTCCGGAACCACCCGCTGTCCCCAAGCCGAGGGAGCGCGATGAGCGACCTGTGGACCGGCGAGCGGGTACGCCTGCGAGGCATCGAACCGGCGGACTGGGAGGGCTTCCGGGCCCTTGCCCTGCACACCGTGGACGCCCGCAACGCCGACGTGGTCGACCCCCCGCGCTCGGAGGAGAGCTTCCGCGCCTGGACCACCGAACGCGCCGGCCGCACGCCGAACCCCGCCGCGTACCACCTGGTCATCGAGACCCGCTTCGAGCACGCCTTCGTCGGCGCGGTGTCGGTGGGCGAGACGGACGCCAGGGCGGGCCGCTTCCGTACGGGCATCGAGGTCACCCGGGAACACCGCCGCCAGGGCTACGCGGCCGAGGCCACCGAGCTGGTCCTCACCTACATGTTCGCCGAACAGCGCAGCCACAAGTGCGAGGCGGAGGTCTACGCCTTCAACGACGCATCCCTGGCCCTCTACCGCAAACTCGGCTTCGTGGAGGAGGGCCGCCTGCGCCAGCACGAGTTCTTCGCGGGCGCCTACCATGACGTGGTCCTGCTGGGCATCACGGCGGACGAGTACTGGGCGGGCAGGCCGCGGCCTTCGCTGCGGTGAGGCCCTGGAGGCGAGTCGGCTTCCGGTCGCCCGGGGCCTGGGATCAGCCGAAACGCACGGGGCGGTGGACGCCGGACGTTCCCGCCCCTGACGAACATGAGACCCACCTGACCCTCTGTCGCCCATTCCCGCGTCTCGGGGGAACTCAGAGACGAAGTGGCCGAGGGCCGCCACCTCCGGAAGGAGGTGGCGGCCCTCGGTGCCTCAGGCATCAGGCGCTCAGCGAGCGCGACCCGCGGCTTAGATGTCGAAGTACAGCTCGAACTCGTGCGGGTGCGGACGCAGTTGGATCGGGGCGATCTCGTGCGTGCGCTTGTAGTCGATCCACGTCTCGATCAGGTCCGACGTGAAGACGCCGCCCGCCTGGAGGTACTCGTTGTCCGCCTCCAGGGCCTCCAGCACGGCCGGGAGCGACGTCGGGACCTGCTGGACGTTGGCGTGCTCCTCGGGAGCCAGCTCGTAGAGGTCCTTGTCGATCGGCTCGGCCGGCTCGATCTTGTTCTTGACGCCGTCCAGGCCCGCCATCAGCAGCGCGGAGAACGCGAGGTACGGGTTGGAGGACGGGTCCGGGGCGCGGAACTCGACGCGCTTGGCCTTCGGGTTCGAGCCGGTGATCGGGATGCGCATCGCGGCGGAGCGGTTGCGCTGCGAGTACACCATGTTGACCGGGGCCTCGAAGCCGGGGACCAGGCGGTGGTAGGAGTTCACCGTCGGGTTGGTGAACGCCAGCAGCGACGGGGCGTGCTTCAGGATGCCGCCGATGTAGTAGCGCGCCATGTCCGACAGGCCGGCGTAACCCTGCTCGTCGTAGAAGAGCGGCGTGCCGCCCTGCCACAGCGACTGGTGGACGTGCATGCCCGAGCCGTTGTCGCCGAAGATCGGCTTCGGCATGAAGGTCGCGGTCTTGCCGTTGCGCCAGGCGACGTTCTTCACGATGTACTTGAAGAGCATCAGGTCGTCGGCGGCGGCGAGCAGCGTGTTGAACTTGTAGTTGATCTCGGCCTGGCCGGCGGTGCCGACCTCGTGGTGCTGGCGCTCGACCTGGAGGCCGTTCTTGTCCAGCTCCAGGGAGATCTCGGCACGCAGGTCGGCGAAGTGGTCCACCGGCGGGACCGGGAAGTAGCCGCCCTTGTAGCGGACCTTGTAGCCGCGGTTGTTCTCCTCCGACCCGGTGTTCCAGGCGCCGGCCTCGGAGTCGATGTGGTAGAAGCTCTCGTTCGCCGACGTCTGGAAGCGGACGTTGTCGAAGACGTAGAACTCGGCCTCCGGGCCGAAGTACGCGGTGTCCGCGAAGCCGGTCGAGGCGAGGTACGCCTCGGCCTTCTTGGCGATGTTGCGCGGGTCGCGGCTGTACTGCTCGCCCGTGATCGGGTCGTGGATGAAGAAGTTGATGTTGACGGTCTTGTCGCGGCGGAAGGGGTCCACCCGAGCCGTCGACAGGTCGGCGCGCAGCGCCATGTCGGACTCGTGGATCGCCTGGAAACCGCGGATCGACGAGCCGTCGAAGGCGAGTTCCTCGGCCGGGTCGAAGGTCGCTGCCGGGATGGTGAAGTGCTGCATCACCCCGGGCAGGTCGCAGAACCGGACATCGATGAACTTGACGTCGTTGTCCGCTACGTACTTCTGCACTTCGTCGGCGTTCTGGAACATCCAACTCCTCCTACTCCCGGCCCGGGAGGGACGGGGTTGTAGCTCGTGGTGCGGCCAGTGCGGTGGCACACGCTGGTGCCGACCATAGGCAGGCGTGATTTCTCAAGCATGACCCATTTGTTTCGCCCAAGTTAACCGGGGCGAGGGTGAGCGGCATCTCAGCGGCTGTCTCCGCGCGGCTGTTTCCGTGCCCCGCCCGGTCGGGCCCAAACCCGGGCGCAGTACCGTGGACGGGTGGACAACAGGCAAGCAATCGGATCGTGGCTCTCGGGGCCCCGCGCGGCCGCGGAAGACATGGGTGCCGAATTCGGCTACCGCGGCAAGCGGCTCGGGCTGCCCGAAGAGGGGCCGGGGGCCATCGCCTCGCTCGGCCGCCGTTTCGGGGCCGTCTTCATCGACTGGTCGATCTGCATGGTGATCGCATACGGGCTGCTCGCTCGCGGTGACCAGCAGGCGGCGGGGAACTGGGCGCTCGGCGTCTTCCTCCTCATGAGCGCCCTCACCGTCGGCACCATCGGCTGCACTCCCGGCAAGCGCCTCCTGGGGCTGCGCGTGGTCTCCGAGGACGGCGGCCGCCTGGGCTTGGGCCGCGTACTCGTACGGACCGTCCTGCTCCTGCTCGTCATCCCCGCCCTCGTCTGGGACCGCGACGGGCGCGGCCTCCACGACCGCCTCGGCCGCGCCGTACAGGTCCGGATGTAGACAAGGTCCCCATTGAGCACGCCGAAACGCAGCGGCCCCGGACCATCCCACGGTCCGGGGCCGCCCTGTGTACGTCGCGTACGCGCGCTCAGCGCATCTTTCCGCCGCGCGGCATCCGCATGCCCTTGGGCATCGGGCCCTTCGGCAGCGGCATGTTGCTCATCAGGTCGCCCATCGCGCGCAGCCGGTCGTTGGTGCTGGTCACCTGCGGGCCGGTCAGGACGCGGGGAAGCTTCAGCATCTTGGTGCGGACCTTCTTCAGGGGCACCTGACCCTCGCCGTTGCCGACGATGATGTCGTGGACCGGGACGTCCACCACGATGCGGGCCATCTTCTTCTTCTCGGACGCGAGCAGGCCCTTCACCCGGTTCGGGTTGCCCTCGGCGACCAGGACGATGCCGGCCTTGCCGACGGACCGGTGCACGACGTCCTGGCTGCGGTTCATCGCCACGGCGGGGGTTGTGGTCCAGCCGCGTCCGATCCGGTCCAGGACGGCGGCCGCCGCACCGGGCTGGCCCTCCATCTGCCCGAAGGCCGCTCGCTCGGCCCGTCGTCCGAAGATGATCGCCATCGCGAGGACGGCCAGGACGAAGCCCAGGATGCCCAGGTAGACCGGGTGACCGATCACGAAGCCGATGCCGAGGAGGACACCGAACGTGGCGATTCCCACGCCCGCGACGATGAACCCGATCTTGCTGTCGGACCGCCTGGTCATCTTGTAGGTCAGGGCGATCTGCTTGAGCCGCCCTGCGTTCTCGGCGCTGTCCGCGCCTTCAGTTTTTGCCTTCCTCGCCATAAACGGAAGTTTACGTGGCGTGGAAGCGGCCTAGGAACGGTGGTCGGCCACCGCGTCCGGTACGTACGGGGACTCCACCCGGTCCTTGGCCCGGCGGCGGTCCTCCAGGACGGCCGTCCAGGCGTTGCGGCGGGCGGTGCGCTGGCCGCTGCTCAGCAGCAGCGACTCGACGGCGCGCAGGGCGGTGGTGACGGACGGAATGGCGTGGGCGCGGACCGGTGTGGCCTGCATGGTGTTCCCTCTCGGAGTGGATGCGCCACCCGGGCGCGGACTGAGTACGGGAAGCAGTGACGGCGACGGCCGTGGGAGCTGCCGCTGCACGTGTACCTAGGGTCACTGCTTGGTGTTACCAGTGCGTGACCGGTGGGTCAAACACCAATGAACCCTTCATTCCGGCGCCCCGCACGCCGAGGCGGCCCGTACGCGTCCCTCACCTGCGGGGAGCGCGCGGGCTGCCTCGGTCGTACGGTTACTGCTCGGTAGCGCGGGTGAGCGGACTCACACGGCCTGGGCGGTCGGCAGGCTTCCGGTGGCCGCGCCGCGGGCCTCCATCGCCTGCTGGAAGAGCCGGCCCGCGCGGTACGAGGAACGCACCAGCGGCCCCGACATCACGCCGGAGTAGCCGATCGCGTCGGCCTCGTCCTTCAGCTCCACGAACTCCACGGGCTTCACCCAGCGCTCGACCGGGTGGTGGCGCACGGTGGGCCGCAGGTACTGCGTAATCGTGATGAGCTCGCAACCCGCGTCGTACAGGTCCTGGAGCGCCTCGCTGACTTCCTCGCGGGTCTCGCCCATGCCGAGGATCAGGTTGGACTTGGTGATCAGACCGGCCTCGCGGGCCCGGGTGATGACCTCCAGGGAACGCTCGTAACGGAAGCCGGGGCGGATGCGCTTGAAGATGCGCGGCACCGTCTCCACGTTGTGCGCGAGCACCTCGGGGCGCGAGGAGAAGACCTCGGCGAGCTGCTCGGGCTCGGCGTTGAAGTCGGGGATCAGCAGCTCGACCTTGGTCGCGCCCGCCTCCCGCTCCGCCGTCAGCGTGTGGATCTGGCGGACGGTCTCGGCGTACAGCCAGGATCCGCCGTCCTCCAGGTCGTCGCGGGCGACGCCGGTGATGGTGGCGTAGTTCAGGTCCATCTTCACGACGGACTCGCCGACCCGGCGGGGCTCGTCACGGTCCAGCGCCTGCGGCTTGCCCGTGTCGATCTGGCAGAAGTCGCAGCGCCGCGTGCACTGGTCACCGCCGATGAGGAAGGTGGCCTCGCGGTCCTCCCAGCACTCGAAGATGTTGGGGCAGCCCGCCTCCTGGCAGACCGTGTGCAGCCCCTCGCCCTTCACGAGATTCTGCAGCTGCTTGTACTCGGGGCCCATCTTCGCCCGCGTTTTGATCCACTCGGGCTTGCGCTCGATGGGGGTCTGGCTGTTTCGGACCTCCAGGCGCAGCATCTTGCGCCCGTCGGGTGCGACAGCGGACACTCCGGCTCCCCTTTGCTTTCTGCTGCGTGGGATTCGCATGGGATTCTTCGGCGAACACCAGGGTACGCCCGTAAATCAAACGGCCTTACGCCTGCCCAACCTGCGGCCGACGGGACCTATTCCCCGGCGGTCCCCCGGCCGGTGGTGGCGGTCGGGGCTACTGGCCGGTACTGCTTTCCGGCCGCTACGCCGGGGCTGCGGCTTTCGGCTGCTCGGCCGGCTGTTCGATCACGCGGGGTGCGAGCTCCGCGTTCTCCAGGATGTCCCGCAGGTGCTTCTCGGCGACCGGCAGCACCTCCTCGATGGTGATCTCCCGGCCCAGCTCGTTCGAGAGGGACGTGACCCCTGCGTCACGGATGCCGCACGGCACGATCCGGTCGAACCAGGTGTTGTCCGGGTTCACGTTGAGCGCGAAGCCGTGCATCGTGACGCCCTTGGCGACCCGGATCCCGATCGCGGCCAGCTTGCGGTCCTCGCGGCGCTGGCCCGCGTTGGACGGGGCGTACTCCGGGCCGTTCAGCCGCGGATCGAACTCCTCGTCCTGGAGCCTGGGGTCGAAGTCCAGCGAGAGCCCGCCGAGCGTACGACGCTCCTCGACCGGGTCGCCGAGCACCCAGACACCGCTGCGGCCCTCGACCCGCGATGTCTCCACCCCGAAGTCGGCGGACGTGCGGATCAGCGCGTCCTCCAGGCGGCGGACGTGCGCGACGACGTCGACCGGACGCGGCAGCTTCTGGATGGGGTAGCCGACGAGCTGCCCCGGGCCGTGCCAGGTGATCTTCCCGCCCCGGTCCACATCGATGACCGGGGTGCCGTCCAGCGGGCGCTCGCTCACCGCGGTACGGCGGCCCGCCGTGTAGACGGGCGGGTGTTCCAGGAGCAGACAGGTGTCCGGCACCAGGTCCTCGAACCGGGCCGCGTGCACCTCGCGCTGCTTCTGCCAGGCCTCCGTGTACTCGACGGCCTCGTCACCGAAGCCCAGACGGACGAACCGCAGCTCGCTCACGACAGATGCCTCCCTACGTCGGGCGCCGTGTGCCCGAAGGGGTGTCCCCGGGATGACGGCACCCTGCACTGATCGCGCCCGCATCCACTGTACGACCGTCACCCGGCCGGCCCACCGGCAGGTGGAGGAGGCGCTTCCCGACGTGAGGGAGGTCCGGCCCCTTCTGTCAGCTCTGTCCGCAATCCTCACACGATCGGATGAACGTGGAGCAAAGGGTGTCTCCGACCGCCCCGGCGGACGCTAAATTCACGCCGTTCCCCAGGGGCTGCCCGGCCCCCGAAGGCAGGAGACCGTACAGCTGATGTCGGAACGACCCCCGCAGCGCACGCCCAACCGCCGCCTTGCCTCACTCATCGCGGAAGCCGGGTTCTCCCATGCGGGCCTCGCCCGCCGGGTCGATCAGCTCGGCCTCGAACACGGACTGGACCTGCGGTACGACAAGACCTCGGTCACCCGCTGGCTGCGGGGACAGCAGCCGCGCGGCACCACCCCGGCCCTGATCGCCGAGGTCTTCACCCGGCGGCTCGGGCGGCGGCTCTCCGCGCAGGACCTCGGCCTCGACGCCTGCGCGCCCGTCTACGCGGGGCTGGAGTTCGCGGCCACCCCCACCGAGGCCGTCGACATCGTCAGCGGCCTGTGGCGCAAGGACTCGGGGACGCACACCGAGCTGCGCAAGATCGCCTTCACCCCCGCCGGTCTCGTCGTCCCCAGCCGCGACTGGCTGATCGGCCGCGCCGACGAGTGGGTGGCCCGGGACGGCGGGGCGGCCCAGCCGCCCGCCCCGCACCGCAGGGCAGGTGCCGGGGCCGCCGGTGGAGCCCCGGCACCCGGCGGCGGTGCGGAGGCGCCGGCCCCGGGCCGCACGGTCGGGGGCCTGCGCACCGACCTCCGCGGCATGCCCCGCCCCGGCGGACCCGTGCGCCCGGTGGGCCGGCCCGCCACCGGTCACCCCGTGCCGGCCGCCGGCCGGCCGCCGGCGGCCGACCCGTCCGGGACGGCCCGGCCAGGAGCGGCGGCGGGGGCCCTGCCCGGCGGACTGCCCGGCTCGGGAGCTCCTGCCGGTGCGGAGGGGCTCCCCGTGGTCCCGCGCCAGCGGCAGACCGAGCGCGGGCCCGGCCTGCGCGTCGGCAGCGGTGACGTCGCGGCGCTGCGCTCGGTCGGCGAGCTCTTCCGCACCCTCGACCACACCTACGGCGGCGGCCACGCCCGCCAGGCCCTCGTGCGCTATCTGGAGCACGAGGCCGAGCCGATGCTCCGAGGGAGTTACGGCGAAGCCACCGGGCGCCGCCTCTTCGCGGCGGTCGCCGACCTGACCCGGCTGGCCGGCTGGACCTCCTTCGACATCGCCGCCCACGGCCTGGCCCAGCGGTACTTCGTCCAGGCCCTGCGGCTGGCCCAGGCCGCCGGGGACCGCGGCTACGGGGCGTACGTCCTGATCACCATGAGCCGCCAGGCCGTCTACCTCGGCCACGGCAGGGAGGCCGTACAGCTCGCACGCGTCGCCCAGCAGGGCATCGGCTCCGCCGCCCCGCCCCTCGTCCAGGCCCTGCTGCACTCGGTCGAGGCGCGCGGCCACGGGATCCTCGGCGAGGCGCGGGCCTGCACCGCCGCGCTGACCCGGGCCGAGCACGCCCTGGAGATCGCCCGGCCCGGCGACGAGGCGCCGACGTGGGCCCGCCCCTTCGACGAGGCCCAGCTCGCCCACGAGCTCGGCCACTGCCACCGCGACCTCCAGCAGTACCGGGCCGCCGCCCAGCACGCGGAGCGCTCGCTCCAGCTGCGCGCCCCGGCGTACGCCCGCAGCCGGCTGTTCTGCCGGGTGGTCCTCGCCTCCGCCCGGCTGGGCCTCGGTGAGCTGGAACAGGCCTGCCAGCTCGGTGCCGAGGCGGCCCAGCAGGCCTCCGAGATGCGCTCGGTCCGGGCCGCCGAGTACGTACGCGCCTTCGAGCGCGCCCTGGAGCCGTACCGGGACGCGGCCCCCGTACGCGGCTACCGCGACCGGGTGGCGGCGCTGGGCTGAGACCCGGTCGGGCGCCTTCGGAAGGGAGCGCCCTTGAGCGCCCGTCCCTACGCCGCTTCCGGCAGCCCCACGCCTCCCAGATGCCCCGGAGCCACCCCCAGGTCCGTCAGGATCGCCTCGGCCGCCCGGCGCCCCGAGTGCAGCGCCCCCTGGACCGTGCTCGTGTCCCGGTGGTCGCCGCACACGTACAGCCCCGCCAGCACCCGCACCGGCCGGCGCGGGTCGTGCGGTGCCTCCATCGCGGGGACCGCCTCCGGGTCGTGGTGGGCGGCCAGCAGCTCCCAGTCGTCCGTGGGGGCCCCGTACAGCGCCGCCAGATGCGTCCGTACGGAACGGTCCAGGTCCGGCGGCGGCGCCCCGAGCACCGTCGAGGTGATCAGCGTCCGGCCCTCCGGCGCGCGCGAGGGGTCCACCTCGCTCATCACCGCCGTGTACGCCACCGGGCCCGACCGGTCGCCGTCCAGCACCAGCGATCTGGCGGTCGGCGGGGGCGCGGGCGCGGTGTGGTGAAGGACCGTCACCGGACGGAAGGCCGGCACCCGCAGCCCGGGCAGCAGCTCGGCCGCCGCCCCTGCGCCGGTTGCCAACAACAGGGAACGGCAGCCCAGTTCACCGTGCTCCTTGGTGCGTACGGTGGTGATGTCGGCGGCCGTGACGTGCACTCCGGTCCGTACGGTGCCGGGCGGCAGCGCGGCCGCCAGCAGGTCCGGCAGCGTCCCCGAACCGCCCGCCGGGACGCAGAGCCCGCCCCGCGCGTAGTCCCGCAGGGCGAGATCCGCGTACCGGCTCGACGTGGTGAGTCCGGGGTCGCCGAGCAGCGCGGAGAGCAGCGGACGCAGGATGCCGTCCACCGTACGGGCCGGCATCTGGCCGGCCCTCAGGGCGGCGAGCGCCGTCCGCTCGGGGCGGGCCAGGAGCCGGGCCGTCGGGGTGGCGGCCAGCCGGGACAGCGCGGCGCCGAGCCGGGCCCGGTCGATCGCCTCGGACACGGTGGCGCTGCTTCGGAGGCCGGTGGCCCCGGCGCCTGTGCCGCCGCGTGGGCCGCCTCGGGTCACGAGGCGCAGGTGGCTTCCGTACGCGCCCGGAGAGGCGCTGGGGGCGCTCGATCGGGCGCGTACGGCTCTGAGTGCGCCCCTCGCGCTCCGTATGTCGCCGGTGCGGTGGCGGCGGCCCTCGCGGTGCACCAGCACGCCGGGCGCGAACTCCCGCAGCTCCGGGGTGCCGAGCCCCGGGGTGGAGGTCAGCTCCGGCCAGGAGGTGCAGAGCAGGGGGCCGAGCTGGTCGAGACGGAAGCCGTCCACCTCATGGGTGGCCAGCCGGCCGCCCACGGTGGAGGCCGCCTCCAGAACACTGACGCCGACTCCGGCGTCGGTCAGCAGATGGGCCGCTGAGAGGCCGGCGATCCCGGCCCCGATGATGATCACGTCCGCGTGGTGTGCCGTGCTGCGCACAAGCCCCTCCCCGAGTCGGTGCGACTGGTGGGGGGCTCTTGCCCCCAACAGGTCCCCGGAATGCCGGAGTTCGCATCGAGGCTAGGAGGATGGCTGATACCGCATCAGACGCGCGTGCCCGGGAGCACCGGAGCACGGGGTCGCACGGAACACGACGGATATGGGTGAGGCTCAGCGCAGGGCCGCGCGGATCGCCGCGTCGATGCCGGGGAACGCGAACGTGAAGCCGGAGTCCAGCAGCCGCCCGGGGATCACCCGCTGGCTGCCCAGCACATCGCCGGCGAACTCCCCGAGCGCGACCCGCAGCGCGGGCGCGGGGGCGGTGAACAGGGTCGGGCGGCGCAGCACCCGGCCCATCGCGGCGGTCACCTCGGCGTTGGTGACGGGGTCGGGCCCGGTCAGGTTCACCGGTCCGGTCAGCGACTCGGTGTCCAGGATGTGGCGCAGGGCCGCCACCTCGTCGTGCAGGGCGATGAAGCTCCAGTACTGGCGGCCGTTGCCCAGCCGCCCGCCGAGCCCCGCCTTGAACAAGGGGAACAGGCGCCCCCACGCCCCGCCCTCGCGGGCCACCACCAGACCGGTGCGCGCGTGCACCGTGCGCACGCCCCGCTCCTCGGCGGCGGCCGTCGCGGCCTCCCATTCCTCGCAGACGGAGGGCAGGAAGCCGGCCCCGGGCGGCGCGCCCTCGTCGACGGCTCGGTCTCCCGTATCGCCGTAGTAGCCGATGGCCGACCCGGAGAGGAACACCCTCGGCGGGGTGTCCAGCGAGGCGACGGCCTCGGCGATCGCGGCCGTGCCGAGCACCCGGCTCTCGCGGATCTCCCGCTTGTAGTCGTCGGTCCAGCGGTGGTCGCCGACCCCGGCCCCGGCGAGGTGGACGACCGCGTCGCAGCCCACCAGCCCGGCCGCGTCCACGTAACCCCGCTGGGGGTCCCACTCCACCTCGTCACCGGACCTGGCGGGCCGTCGCACCAGGCGGGCCACCTCGTGCCCGTCGGCGCGCAGCGAGCGCACGAGCGCCGCTCCGATGAGTCCGGAGGATCCAGTGACGGCGATACGGGAGGTCGGCATGGTGCCATCCTGCCCCACGGATGACGGGAAACACGGCAGTGGTGATGACGGGCAACACGGCAGTGCATACGAGGAAAACACCGTGGAGTGCGAAGAACCCGGCATGGGAGAGTGACGTCATGTCCGCAACCACCACCCTCCACTCCGTCTCCGTCCGTCCCGCCCTGCCGGCCGACGAGGAAGCCCTCGGTGAGCTCGACCGGTCCACCTGGTCGACGCTGCACGCGGTCGTGCCGCGGCCCCGGCCCCCGTACGACCCCTTCTTCGACGAGCGGCACCGGCCCGAGGACTTCCTGGTGGCCGAGGCCGCGACGGAAACCGGAGAGCCGCGCATCGCCGGGTACATACGCCTGGTCCCGCCCACGCCCCTCGCCTGCAACGCCCATGTGCGGCAGATACAGGGCCTGGCCGTGGCGGCCTGGGCGCGCGGAGCCGGGGTCGGGCGGGCCCTCCTGCGGGCGGCCTTCGCCGAGGCGCGGCGCCAGGGGGCCAACCGGATCACGCTGCGGGTGCTCGGGCACAACACCCCCGCCCGGGCGCTCTACGCCTCCGAGGGGTTCGCCGTGGAAGGAGTGCTGAGCGGCGAGTTCTTCTTGCACGGGCGCTATGCCGACGACGTGCTGATGGGGCGCTCGCTGGCGCCCTGATCCGTGGCCGGTCCGATCCGTGGTCCGGTCCGATCCGTGGTCCGGCCTGATCCGTGGTCCGGCTTGATCCGTGGACGGGTCGCTCAGCGCGGTGCGAAGCGGTCCCAGATCTCCGGGTAGCGGGCCGCCAGCGCCTCGTCGTCCTCGAAGTCGACCGGGGAGCCCAGCGGCTCGGTGGGCTGCGGCGGCAGGCCCAGATCGGGCGCGACCACGCCCGTGAGCTGCTCGTAGGCTTCGTCGGCCGCGTACCCCAGCTCCTCGCCGTCCCCGTCGAGCTCCTCGTCGAACTCCTCCAGCAGCTCCGCCAGCCCGTCCGGGTCGTGCAGCGCACCCTCGAAGACCTCCCGGCCCTGGCCGATCAGCCAGCACCGGAAGTAGTCGAAGGCGTCGTCGCTCGCCCCGCCGAGCAGCACGGCGGCCGCGCCCCACAGATCCCAGCGGTAGGCGCGGTTGTAGCGGGCCTCGAAGTGCCGGGCGAAGTCCAGCACGGAATCGGGGTCGAGCTGCACCAGCCGTTCCACGAGCAGGTCGGCCTGCTCCTCGGGGTCGCCCTCGGCTCCCTCGCGGCTGCTGTCGATGAGCTCCCAGAATTCCGTCTCGTCCATCACGGGTCCAGCATCCAGCCTGCCGGGACCCCTCGCACGCCCAGACGGCGAAAAGAAGCCTTTCAGCGATACAGATCACTCAGGCGTTCGACCGCCTCGGCGATCCGGTCCCTCAGCTTTTCGGGGGCCACGACCTCCAACTCGGGACCCAGCGAAAGGAGCTGGCTGTACGCCACGTCCAGTGACTCCACGGGGAGGACGACCGTGCGCCACCCGTCCGGACCGGCGGGAGGGGCCTCGGAAAGGGCTGTAGCGGCGGCCGCCCGGTCGCCGGTGTACGTGAGCTGCCGTGCACCGCTCTCGGACACCCGTACGGTCACCTCGGTACGGAGGAGGGACCGGGCGAACTCGGCGGCCCGCGCGTCCCAGAACGCGGGCAGGTCGAAGGTCTCGTCCCGGTCGAAGCGTTCGGCGGCCGGCTCCACCGAGGTGAACCGGTCGATCCGGTAGACCCGGAAGTCGTCCCCGACTTTGGCGCAGAGGTACCAGACCCCGGCCTTGAGGACGAGCCCGTACGGAGCGAGCTCCCGTGACACCTCCGTACCTTCGCGTCCGGATCCGCGGCCCCCGCCCTTGCGGTAGCGGGCCCGCAGCAGGCGGTCGTCCCAGACGGCGTCGGCGACGGCGGGCAGGAAGCCGGGGGGCTCCGGCTCGTGGTACCAGGACGGGGCGTCCAGATGGAAGCGCTGGGCGGCGGAGGCCGAGGCGTCGCGTACGGAGGGCAGCAGCGCGGCCGACACCTTGAGCCGGGCCGCCGACGCCGCGTCCTCCAGGCCCATCTCGCGCAGCGCGGAGGGCAGCCCGGAGAGGAAGAGCGCCTCCGCCTCGTTCCGGGCGAGGCCGGTCAGCCGGGTGCGGTAGCCGCCGATGAGCCGGTAGCCGCCCGCCCGGCCGCGCTCCGCGTACACCGGGACGCCCGCCTCGGAGAGTGCCTGGGCGTCGCGGGTGACCGTACGCTCCGACACCTCCAGCTCGGCCGCCAGCTCGGCGGCGGTCATGGCGGGGCGGGACTGGAGGAGCAGCACCATCTTGATCAGCCGGGCAGCACGCATGCGCCCATTGTGGCGGCCGCGAAAACGCACGGCCGCCTGGGCTGAGCCCCCGGCCGCCCGCGCCGAAGCTCCCGGCCGCTGCTCAGGCCGAAACCCCCGGCCGCCGGGGCGGACGCGTTGTCGGACGCGCTCGCCCCGGTGACCGGGGGTCAGGTCGGGCTGACGGCTCAGAGGCCGTACCGCTCCCGGGCCTCCTTGACCGCCGAGGCCGGGACCTCGCCGCGCTTGACGAGCTGGGCCAGCGACGCCACCACGATCGACTGGGCGTCGACACCGAAATGGCGGCGGGCCGCCGCGCGGGTGTCGGAGAGGCCGAAGCCGTCCGTGCCGAGCGAGGACCAGTCCTGCTCCACCCACTGGCTGATCTGGTCCGGGACCTGGCGCATCCAGTCGCTGACCGCGAGCACCGGGCCCGGCGCACCGGAGAGCGCCTGGGTCACGTAGGGGACCTGCTGCTCACCGCGGAGCAGCGCCTCGTCCGCCTCCAGCGCGTCGCGGCGCAGCTCGCCCCACGAGGTGGCGGACCAGACGTCGGCCGTGACACCCCAGTCGGCGGCCAGCAGCTCCTGGGCCTCCAGGGCCCAGTGGATCGCCGTGCCCGAGGCCAGCAGCTGCAGGCGCGGCGCGTCCGCCTTGGCGGGCGTGCCCTCCTTGAAGCGGTACAGGCCCTTGACGATGCCCTCCTCGACGCCCTCGGGCATCGCGGGCTGGGGCTTCGGCTCGTTGTAGACCGTCAGGTAGTAGAAGACGTCCTCGGCGTCGGGGCCGTACATCCGCCGCAGACCGTCCTTGACGATCACCGCGACCTCGTACGCGAACGCCGGGTCGTAGTTGAGCGAGGCCGGGTTGGTGGCCGCGATCAGGTGCGAGTGGCCGTCCGCGTGCTGGAGGCCCTCACCCGTCAGGGTCGTACGGCCCGCCGTGGCGCCGACGATGAAGCCCTTGCCCAGCTGGTCGGCGAGCTGCCACATCTGGTCGCCGGTCCGCTGCCAGCCGAACATCGAGTAGAAGATGTAGAACGGGATCATCGTCTCGCCGTGCGTCGCGTACGACGTGGCGGCGGCGATGAAGTCGGCCATGGCCCCGGCCTCGGTGATCCCCTCGTTGAGGATCTGGCCGTCCTTGGCCTCCTTGTAGTACATCAGCTGGTCGCGGTCGACCGGGTCGTACGTCTGGCCCATCGGCGAGTAGATGCCGGCGGACGGGAAGAGCGACTCCATACCGAACGTACGGGCCTCGTCCGGGACGATCGGCACCCAGCGCCTGCCGGTCTCCTTGTCCCGCATCAGGTCCTTCACCAGGCGGACGAACGCCATGGTGGTGGCCATCTCCTGCTTGCCGGACCCCTTGTACAGGGCCTTGAACGCGCGCTCCTCGGGCTGCGGCAGCGGCGCCGAGGCGTGCATCCGGCGGGCCGGGGCGGGACCGCCGAGGGCGGCGCGGCGCTCCTGGAGGTAGCGGACCTCGGGGGAGTCGGCACCGGGGTGGCCGTAGGGGACGAGACCGTCCTCGAAGGCGCTGTCGGGGATCGGGAGGCCGAGCAGCTCGCGCATGCCCTTGAACTCGTCGATCGACAGCTTCTTCATCTGGTGGTTGGCGTTCTTGGACTCGAAGCCCTTGCCGAGCGTGTAGCCCTTGACCGTCTGGGCCAGGATCACGGTCGGCGCGCCCTTGTGCTCCACGGCCGCCTTGTACGCCGCGTACACCTTGCGGGCCTCGTGGCCGCCGCGCGAGGTGTAGAAGCACTCGGCGATCTTCGCGTCGGTGAGCAGCTTCGCCAGCTCGGCGAGGGCGGGCTCAGCGCCGAAGAAGTGGTCGCGGATGTAGGCGACGTCGCGGGTGGCGTACGTCTGGAACTGGGCGTCCGGGACCTCCCGCAGGCGGCGCAGCAGCGCGCCCGTGGTGTCCAGCTGGAACAGCTCGTCCCAGGCGTTGCCCCAGAGCGTCTTGACGACGTTCCAGCCGGCCCCGCGGAACTGCGCCTCCAGCTCCTGGACCACGCGGAAGTTGGCGCGGACCGGGCCGTCGAGGCGCTGCAGGTTGCAGTTGATGACGAAGGTCAGGTTGTCGAGCTGCTCACGGGCCGCGAGGGCCAGGGCGGCGGTCGACTCGGGCTCGTCCATCTCGCCGTCGCCCAGGAAGGCCCAGACGTGCGAGTTGGCGGTGTCCTTGATGGAGCGGTTGGTCAGATAGCGGTTGAAGCGCGCCTGGTAGATGGCCGAGAGCGGGCCGAGGCCCATCGACACGGTGGGGAACTCCCACAGCCAGGGCAGCCGCCGCGGGTGCGGGTAGGAGGGCAGGCCCTCGCCACCGGACTCCTGCCGGAAGTTGTCGAGCTGCTGCTCGCTGAGCCGGCCGTCGAGGAAGGCGCGGGCGTAGATGCCGGGGGAGGCGTGGCCCTGGATGTAGAGCTGGTCGCCGGAGCCGTCCCCCTCCTTGCCGCGGAAGAAGTGGTTGAAGCCGGTCTCGTAGAGCCAGGCCGCCGAGGCGAACGTGGCGATGTGCCCGCCGACCCCGTACCTGGCTCCCCGGGTCACCATCGCGGCCGCGTTCCAGCGGTTCCACGCGGTGATCTTCGACTCCATCTCCAGGTCGCCGTCGAACACGGGCTCGGCGGCGGTCGGGATGGAGTTGACGTAATCGGTCTCCAGCAGCTTGGGCAGCGCGAGACCGGCGCCCTCGGCGTGCTGCAGCGAGCGGCGCATCAGGTACGCGGCGCGGTGCGGGCCGGCGGCCTGGGTGACGGCGTCCAGGGAGGCCGCCCATTCGGCGGTCTCCTCGGGGTCACGGTCCGGGAGCTGGTCGAGCTCGCTCGGAAGCTTTCCTACGGGGTCGGTCATGATCGCCGCCTTCCGGAGAGGAGGGGGGTGGAGAAGGCCCTGGCTGGCAGGACAGGGCGATGGGGCCGGTGGGCCCGCGGAGTGAACTGTAAGCCGCTGATCGATGATCGATCAAAGGATTGAAGGCAAAACTTCTCGATACGAAGAAAAGTGGCATGGGGTGCCTCGAAAAGGGGCACGGAGTGACGCGAAAAAGTGCGCAAAAGGGGTGCTGACCTGCACGGAAGAGCAGGTCGCACGCCAAACGATCGACCGCCCGGAAAGGCTCAGGCGCGCGGTGCGCAACCCAGCACGTGGGCCTTCACCAGGGCGCCGATCTGCGGGTCCCCGGCGAGGAACGCGTCGATGAGGGCCTGGTGCTCCTCCGCGTACGACTTCTGCACCGTCCCCAGCCAGCGGATCGACAGGGCCGTGAACACCTCGATGCCGAGCCCCTCCCAGGTGTGCAGCAGCACCGCGTTCCCGGCGGCCCGGACCATCTCCCGGTGGAAGCCCACCGTGTGCCGCACCTGCGCCTCGCCGTCGGCAAGCCGGTCCGCCTCGTACAGCGCGGCCACATGGGGCTCCAGCGCCGAGCAGTTCCGGCCGAGCAGCGGGGCGGCCAGCTCCGCCGCGATCTGCTCCAGGCCCGCCCGTACCGGATAGCTCTCCTCCAGGTCGGCCGCGGTGAGGTTGCGGACCCTCACGCCCTTGTTGGGGGCCGACTCGATCAGCCGGAGCGTCTCCAGCTCCCGCAGCGCTTCCCGTACGGGCGTCTGGCTGACCTCCAGCTCGGTGGCGATGCGGCGCTCCACGATCCGCTCACCCGGCTTCCAGCGCCCGCTGACGATCCCCTCCACGATGTGCTCGCGGATCTGTTCGCGCAGCGAGTGGACGACGGGCGGGGTCATGTGGTGCTCCTTCAGGGCAGACCGGTGCTGCCTACATCATCACGGCGGCGCGGGCGACCGGTGGTGTTTAGACAATACGGCGGCGCCCCCGCCCGGAAGAGTTCCGGACGGGGGCGCCGCTGGTGAGGCTGGTTACAGCCGGAGCGTTCAGAGGCCGAGCTCGACCTCGAACTCACCGGCCTCCAGGATCGCCTTGACCGACGTCAGGTAACGGGCGGCGTCCGCGCCGTCCACCAGGCGGTGGTCGTAGGAGAGCGCGAGGTACGTCATGTCGCGCACCGCGATGGTCTCGCCGAGGTCCGGGTGGTCGATGACCACCGGGCGGCGGACCGTGGCGCCGATGCCCAGGATGGCTGCCTGGTTCGGCGGCACGATGACGGTGTCGAACAGTGCACCGCGCGAACCGGTGTTGCTGATGGTGAAGGTGGCACCGGACATGTCGTCCGGCGTCAGGCCGCCACCGCGGGCCTTGCCGGCCAGCTCGGCGGTCTTCTTCGAGATACCGGCGATGTTCAGGTCGCCCGCACCCTTGATGACGGGGGTCATCAGGCCCTTCTCCGCGTCCACGGCGATGCCGATGTTCTCCGCGTCGAAGTACGTGATGGTGCCTTCGCCCTCGTTGATCCGGGCGTTGATGACCGGGTGGGCCTTCAGCGCCTGGGCCGCCGCCTTCACGAAGAACGGCATCGGGGAGAGCTTGACGCCCTCACGGGCGGCGAAGGAGGCCTTCGCCTGGTTGCGCAGCTTCATCAGCTTGGTGATGTCGACCTCGACGACCGAGGTCAGCTGGGCCTGCGAGTGCAGCGCCTTCATCATGTTGTCGCCGATGACCTTGCGCATGCGGGTCATCTTGACCGTCTGACCGCGCAGCGGGGACGCCTCCAGCTTCGGCGCGGCCTTGGCGGCGGCCTGGCTTCCCGCAGTCTCAGCGGGTGCCGGAGCAGCGGCGGCGGCCTTGGCGGCCTCCGCGGCGGCGACGACGTCCTGCTTGCGGATACGGCCACCGACGCCGGTGCCCTTGACCGAGCTCAGGTTCACGTTGTTCTCGGACGCGAGCTTGCGGACCAGCGGCGTGACGTAGGCGCCGTCGTCACCGGTGGGCGCGGCGGCCGGGGCGGCCGGTGCCGGGGTGGCGGGGGCGGGCTGGGCGGCGGCGGGAGCCGGAGCAGCGGGTGCCGGAGCAGCGGGTGCGGCCGGTGCCGGGGCGGGAGCCGCGGGGGCCTCCTGCTTCGGCGCCTCGGCCTTGGGGGCCTCGGCCTTGGGAGCCTCCTGCTTCGGAGCCTCCTCCTGCTTCGGGGCCTCGGCCTTGGGAGCCTCCTGCTTCGGGGCGGCGCCCGGAGCACCGATGACGGCGAGCTTGGCGCCGACCTCGGCGGTCTCGTCCTCGGCGACCACGATCTCCAGCAGCACACCGGCGACCGGGGCGGGGATCTCGGTGTCGACCTTGTCCGTGGAGACCTCGAGCAGCGGCTCGTCCTCCGCGACCTCCTCGCCGACCTCCTTCAGCCAGCGGGTGACGGTGCCCTCGGTGACGCTCTCGCCGAGCGCCGGGAGGGTGACGTCGGTGCCCTCGGCGGACGAACCGCCGGTGGTCGCCTCGGCGGTCGGGGCCTCGGCCGGAGCCTCGGTCTCGGTCGACGGGGCGGTGGGCGCCTCTTCGGCGGCCGGTGCCGGGGTGGCGGCCGGCTCGGTGGACGACTCCTGGGCCGGAGCCTCGGACTCGGCCGGTGCGCCGGAGCCGTCGTCGATGACGGCCAGCTCGGCGCCGACCTCGACGGTCTCGTCCTCGGCGACCTTGATGGACGACAGAACGCCGGACGCGGGGGCCGGGATCTCGGTGTCGACCTTGTCGGTCGAGACCTCGAGCAGCGGCTCATCGGCCTCGACGCGCTCGCCCTCGGCCTTCAGCCAACGGGTGACAGTGCCCTCGGTGACGCTCTCGCCGAGCGCCGGAAGGGTTACGGAAACCGACATGGTTTCAGTTGCTCCTTACGAAAATGCGGAAGTGGTCGGTCGTCGCGCCCGGGACCGGGGGATCAGTCGTGCGAGTGGAGGGGCTTGCCGGCCAGCGCCAGGTGAGCCTCGCCCATCGCCTCGTTCTGCGTCGGGTGGGCGTGGATGAGCTGGGCGACCTCGGAGGGCAGCGCCTCCCAGTTGTAGATCAGCTGGGCTTCGCCGACCTGCTCGCCCATGCGGTCGCCCACCATGTGGACGCCGACCACGGCACCGTCCTTGACCTGGACGAGCTTGATCTCGCCCGCGGTCTTCAGGATCTTGCTCTTGCCGTTGCCCGCGAGGTTGTACTTGAGGGCGACGACCTTGTCGGCGCCGTAGATCTCCTTGGCCTTGGCCTCGGTGATGCCCACGGAGGCGACCTCGGGGTGGCAGTACGTCACCTTCGGCACGCCGTCGTAGTCGATCGGAACGGTCTTGAGACCGGCGAGACGCTCCGCCACCAGGATGCCCTCGGCGAAGCCGACGTGCGCGAGCTGGAGGGTGGGGACCAGGTCACCCACGGCCGAGATCGTCGGCACGTTGGTCTGCATGTACTCGTCGACCAGGACGTAGCCGCGGTCCATGGCGACCCCGGCCTCCTCGTAGCCCAGGCCCTGCGAGACCGGGCCGCGGCCGATCGCGACGAGCAGCAGCTCCGCCTCGAAGGTCTTGCCGTCGGCGAGGGTGACGCGGACGCCGTCCTGCGTGTACTCGGCCTTCTCGAAGAACGTACCGAGGTTGAACTTGATGCCGCGCTTGCGGAACGCGCGCTCAAGAAGCTTCGAGCTGTTCTCGTCCTCCACCGGGACGAGGTGCTTCAGGCCCTCGACGATGGTGATCTCGGTGCCGAAGGACTTCCACGCCGAGGCGAACTCGACGCCGATGACGCCGCCGCCCAGCACGATCGCCGACTTCGGGACGCGGTCCATCTTCAGCGCGTGGTCCGAGGAGATGATCCGGTTGCCGTCGATCTCCAGGCCCGGCAGCGACTTCGGCACGGAGCCGGTCGCCAGCAGCACGTGGCGGCCCTGGATGCGCTGGCCGTTCACGTCCACGGAGGTGGGGGAGGAGAGCTTGCCCTCACCCTCGATGTAGTGGACCTTGCGCGAGGCGATAAGACCCTGGAGACCCTTGTACAGGCCCGAGATCACCTCGTCCTTGTACTTGTTGACGGCCTCCATGTCGATGCCCTCGAAGGTCGCCTTCACGCCGAACTGGGCCGACTCGCGGGCCTGGTCCGCGATCTCGCCCGCGTGCAGCAGCGCCTTCGTGGGAATGCAGCCGTTGTGCAGGCAGGTGCCGCCGACCTTGCCCTTCTCGATCAGGGCGACGTCCAGGCCCAGCTGCGCTCCGCGCAGGGCCGCGGCGTACCCGCCACTGCCACCGCCGAGGATCACTAGGTCGAAAACGGTGCTGGCGTCGTTCGCCACGTCACGTCCTCCATGCATGTGCGCCGTACGCCGGGCCCCGTCGCTGGGGTATGACCGGCCGGTCGGCTGGTGTTCGGCCGCTTTGTCTTCGGCCCTGTGGTGGGGGCCCTGTCCTGCCGAGAACCCATCTTCGCACTTGTCGACGGTGGGCGGGACGCGGGGCCCGGGTCCGGGACGGATGATCGTCCGTTCCGGAGGGTTACTGCTGCGTAGATACCTACGGATTCCGTCGATGTTCGTCGAGAGCGAAATCCTGTCTTTCCTTGCCGCTTTTGAAACGAGTCTTGCCGCTTTCGCTGCGACAACACGTACGGCCCCGGACCTATGCCCGGGGCCGTACGTGTCAGGCACTCAGCCCAGGTCGCCGTCGGCGGTGCGCTCGGCCAGGCGCACCAGAGTGCGGACCGCGGAGCCGGTGCCGCCCTTGGGCGTGTAGCCGTACGGCGCGCCCTCGTGGAAGGCCGGGCCCGCGATGTCCAGGTGCGCCCAGGCGATGCCCTCGCCCACGAACTCCTTGAGGAACAGGCCGGCCACCAGGCCGCCGCCCATGCGCTCGCCCATGTTGGCGATGTCGGCGGTGGGGGAGTCCATGCCCTTGCGCAGGTCGTCGGGGAGCGGCATCGGCCAGGAGGCTTCGCCGACCTCCTCGGCGATCTCGTGGATCGACGTACGGAAGGCGTCGTCGTTGGCCATGATCCCGAAGGTGCGGTTGCCGAGCGCCAGCACCATCGCGCCGGTCAGGGTCGCCACGTCGACGATCGCGTCGGGCTTCTCCTCCGAGGCGCGGGTGAGCGCGTCGCCCAGGACGAGCCGGCCCTCGGCGTCGGTGTTGAGGACCTCGACGGTCTTGCCGCTGTACATGCGCAGCACGTCACCGGGGCGGGTGGCGTTGCCGGAGGGCATGTTCTCGGCGAGCGCCAGCCAGCCGGTCACGTTGACCTTCAGGCCGAGGCGGGCGGCCGTGACGACGGCGGCGAACACGGCGGCGGCGCCGCTCATGTCGCACTTCATCGTCTCGTTGTGACCGGCCGGCTTGAGCGAGATGCCGCCCGAGTCGTAGGTGATGCCCTTGCCGACGAGGGCCAGGGTCTTCGCCGCCTTCGGGTGGGTGTAGGCGAGCTTCACCAGGCGCGGGCCGTTCGCGGAGCCCTGGCCGACGCCGAGGATGCCGCCGAAGCCGCCCTTGGCCAGGGCCTTCTCGTCCAGGACCTGGACCTTGATGCCGTGCTCCTTGCCCGCGGCGGTGGCCACGGCGGCGAAGGACTCGGGGTAGAGGTCGTTGGGCGGGGTGTTGATCAGGTCGCGGGCGCGGTTGATCTCCTCGACCAGGGCCAGCGCGCGCTCGACGGCCGCCTTGTAGGCCTTGTCGCGCGGCTTGGCGCCGACCAGGACGACCTCGGCGAGCGGGAGCTTCGGGCCGCTGTCCTTGGACTTGGCGTCCTTGGGGGCGAGCTTGTTCTCGCCGCCCTGGTAGGCGGTGAAGGCGTAGGCGCCGAGCAGGGCGCCCTCGGCGACGGCCGCGGCGTCCTCGACGGAGGCGGCGGGCAGCGCGAAGCCGGCCTTCTTGAAGCCGGACAGCGCACGGGCGGCGGTACCCGCGGCGCGCCGCAGCGCCTCCGCGTCATACGCGTCCTCCTTGTCCGGGACCGCACCGAGGCCGACTGCGACGACGACCGGGACCTTGAGGCCGGACGGCGCGGGCAGCTTGGTCAGTTCGCCCTCGGCACCCACGGCCCCCAGGGTCGCGAGAACGGTGGCGAGCTTTCCGTCGAACGCCTTGTCCACGGCCTCGGCGCCCGGCGCCAGGACCAGGTTCCCCGACTTGGATCCAGCGCCCTTCGCGACGCCGACGACGAGCGCGTCGGCGCGCAGCGTCGCCGCACCGGCAGTGCTGAGAGTGAGAGCAGTCACGGTGGTGAAATCTCGCTTCCGTTGAGTTCGAGTTCGGTCGAGGGGTGGGCCGACCGTGCCCGGCGCATCGTAGACGCCTCCGCGACGCGCCGGGAATGAGCCTACGCGCGCGGTTCGCCGGGAGTTACGGCGGCGGGCCGTTGCGGACCGGTAGGGCGGTCGGTTCCGGCCGTGCGCGGGCCGGGTCCCGGCCGGTCGTAGGGCGGTCAGGGGCCGAGCGCCAGCACCACCAGGGCCGCTGTCGCCGCCGTCTCCGCCACCCCGCCGAACACGTCCCCGGTCACCCCGTCGAACCGGCGGACGCAGTGGCGCAGCAGGAGTTCGGCCGCGGCCAGGGCGCCCAGCACCGCGAGCGCGTGGTGCAGAGCCCCGTACGGGCCGAACACCGCGCCCCCCGCCGCGCACACCGCCACCGTCACCGCCGCCGCGACCACCGCCCGTCCCACCGGGACCGTGGACGCCACCACCGCGCCGAGCCCCTCCGGCCGGGCCGCCGGGACGCCCTGCCGGGACGCCAGGGTGAGCGCGAGCCGGGCGGCGACGGCCGCGACCACGGCCCCGAGCGCCCCGCGCGCCCAGCCCCCCTCCCCGTACAGCTCGAAGAGGACGGCGACCTGGGCCAGCAGAACCAGGAGGAGCGTGATGACACCGAACGGCCCAATGTCGGACTGCTTCATGATCCGCAGCGCGTCCCCGGCCGGTTTCCCGCTGCCGAGGCCGTCCGCGGTGTCGGCGAGGCCGTCCAGGTGCAGCCCCCGGGTGAGGGCGGCGGGCACCGCGACGGAGGCGACCGCCGCGAGCAGCGGCCCCGAGCCCGCCAGCAGCGACAGCGCGCCGAGCCCGGCGGCGAGCAGGCCGACGGTGAGCCCGGCGAGCGGGGCGCAGAGCATCCCGGCCCTGGCGGTCGCGCGGTCCCAGCGGGTCACGCGGACGGGCAGCACGGTGAGGGTGCCGAAGGCGAAACGCAGGCCGTGGCTGTTCAGGGAGGTCACCGCGGGCAGGTTAGCCGCTCCCGCGCACGGATAGATTGGCTGAAACGTCAGAAAAGCCGCAGAGCTGAACATAGAGTCGCAGAGCTGAGCAAGCAAAGCCGCAGAGCTGAGCGCATCGGGAGCGGGTGGCATGGGTAACTGGTGGCACACCGACATCGCCGAGCCGGGCAAGCTCCCCCTGCTCCTCGCGCTGGCCGCCTTCGTCCTCACCTTCGCGATCACCCGCACGATCACGCGGATGATCCGTGCGGGGAAGGGCCCGTTCCGCAACATCACCCCGGGCGGGATCCACATCCATCACGTGGTGCCCGGGATCGTGCTGACGGTGATCGGCGGATTCGGCGCGGTGGCGGCGGGGAGGCACGGGGTGGCCGCCGGGCTGTCCGCGGTGATCTTCGGGATCGGGGCCGGGCTGGTGCTGGACGAGTTCGCGCTGATCCTGCATCTGGACGACGTGTACTGGACCGAGGAGGGCCGCCAGAGCGTCGAGGTCGTCGTGCTGACGGCCTCGCTGGTGGTGCTGGTCCTGGCCGGGTTCTCGCCGCTCGGGGTGGACGACGTCACCGACGAGGAGCAGCAGAGCAGGCTCGGCGTCATCACCTCGTACGCGATCAACTTCTGCTTCGTCCTGATCGCACTGTTCAAGGGCAAGACCCGGATGGCGGTGCTCGGCACCCTCGTCCCGTTCGTCGCGCTGATCGGCGCGCTCCGCCTGGCCCGCCCCACCTCGCCGTGGGCCAGGCGGTTCTACCGCAACCGCCATCGGGCCCGCTCGAAGGCGGTGCTGCGCGCCTACCACCACGATGTGCGCTGGGCGGGCCCGCGCCGAAGGTTTCAGGACCTCGTCGGCGGCGCCCCCGACCGCGTCCCGCTGCCACCGGCCCGCAAGCCCTGACCCCGGCCCTCGCGCCGCCGCCCGAGCCACTCCCGTACGGCACACACCACCAGGACGGCGGCGATGGAAGCCAGATGTTCCCGGCCCGCCAGGTTGTCCTTGACGAGGACCTCCACCACCATCGCGACGACCACCAGGGACCCGGTGAACCAGGCCCGGTGGGCGTGGCAGACGTACACCGCGAGCCCCACCACCGCCGCCGAGGGCCCGGTGTCCACCACCTGCGCGTCCGAGGCCGGCAGCCCCAGGAACGCGTCCGGGCCGAGCGCGATGCCGACCCGGGCGTACAGCGTTCCCGCCAGCGTGGCGAGGTACGCGACGGCGAGGCTGCGCCACCGTCCCAGGCACGCCTCCGCGATGCCGAACACCAGCAGGATCTGCGCCAGCGCACCCCACACCGGCAGGTCGAGGGCAGGGACGAAGAGGGACAGCGGTGTACGCAGCAGAGCCGGCCACACCGCGTCCTCGGCCCGCACCGCCCCCAGGTTCTGCACCGGTCCGTAGCCCCACGCCTGGTTCTGGACCAGCTGGACGGTCGCGGTCAGCGTCACCGCCGTCAGGGTCAGTGCGAGCGCCCCTGCTCCCCGTTCGGAGAGGCCCGTCCGTACGGTGGTGAAGAGCGGGCCCCACTCCCGCCGCGCGGCCCGGCGCAGCGCCGGCAGGCGGCTCATCTAGGGGCGCCGAGACGCGCGCGGTGCAGCCACTTCGGCAGCCCCGTCGCCTCCGGGAACCCCTCGGCCCGGCCTGCCGCGACGGAGACGCGCGCCAGGTCGGCGCTCTTCTCGAACAACATGAGACGTGGCTCCCAGATCGGTCGGTGCTCGGCGTTGGCCCGGTACAGCGACTCGATCTGCCACCAGCGCGAGAAGAAGCTCCGCAGCGCACGCCACAGCCTCAGCACCGGTCCCGCGCCGAGCCGCGATCCCCTCTCCAAGACGGAGCGCAACAGGGCGAAGTTGAGCGAGAGCTGAGTGATCCCGATCTCGCCGGATCGGCGGAGGAGCTGGATGACCATGAACTCCATGAGGCCGTTCTCCGCCTCGCGGTCACCGGCGCATCGAGTCGAGGGAGAGGCCGCTCGTGCAGCGTGAAGTCGGCCCTCTCCACGATCGCCTCGTCACCCAGCTCCAGCGCGTCCATGCCGTGCCGGTGTAGACCGTGCCCGCCTCCTCGCTCGCGCCCAGCACCGCCGGGATCCAGCCGTGCTCGCGGGCCTCTGCGAGCCACGGGTCGATGGCGCCGGGCCAGGCCGCCGGGTCGTCGACCCAGTCCGGGGCGGTGATCCCGGGGACGCGTGAGTCGTCTGCGGCCACGGAGATCAGCCGCAGGGCGCCGTAGCGGCAGCGGCCAGGCCAATTACATGGCGCGCAGTACGGACATAAGGGCGACGAGGGCCGTGTGTGCACCCGCATCGCCCCCGGCCGCTCAGGTCGCGTCGAGTGCCTTCACGTCAGCCTCGTCCTCGTCCTCGGAGCCGGTCTCCTCCGCCGCCACCGGCGCACGCTCCGGCAGCTCGGCCGCGAACGCGGCCGCCGCCTGCACCAGCGGCAGGGCCAGCAGCGCGCCCGTGCCCTCGCCCACCGTGACCCCGTGGTCCAGCAGCGGGGTCAGCGCCATCCGGTCCAGCGCCTTGGACTGCGCGGGCTCCCCGCTGACCTGCCCGGCCAGCCACCAGTCCGGCGCCCGGAACGCCGCCCGCTGCGCCACCAGCGCACAGGCCGCCGAGACGACCCCGTCCAGGATCACCGGCATCCGGCGCACCGCCGACTGGAGCAGGAACCCCGTCATCGCGGCCAGGTCCGCCCCGCCCACCGTGGCCAGCAGCTCCACCTGGTCACCGAGTACCGGCCGGGCCCGGCGCAGCGCGTCCCGGATCGCGGCGCACTTGCGCATCCAGGCCAGGTCGTCGATGCCCGCACCGCCGCGCCCGGTCACCACCGAGGCGTCCGTACCGCAGAGGGCCGCGATGAGGGTGGCGGCGGCCGTGGTCCCGCCGACGCTCAGGTCGCCGAGCACCACCAGATCGGTGCCGGAGTCCGCCTCCTCGTCGGCGATGGCCATGCCCAGGCGGACGGCCTGCTCGGCCTCCTCGGCACTCAGCGCGTCCTCGATGTCGATGCGCCCCGACCCACGCCGCACCCGGTGACGCACGACGGACTCGGGCAGCAGCCCCGGATCGCAGTCGACCCCGGCGTCCACGATCCGCACCGGCACCGAGAAGCGCCGGGCCAGCACCGCCACCGGGCTCGCCCCGTCGAGGGCCGCCCGCACCAGCTCATGGGCGCTGCCCGCCGCACGCCCGGAGACGCCCAGCTCCGCCACCCCGTGGTCACCGGCGAAGAGCACCACGCGCGGCTGCGCGACGGGCCTGACCGGTACGGACTGCTGCGCGGCGCTGAGCCACTCGCCCAGCTCGTCGAGCCGGCCCAGGGCCCCCGGCGGGACGATCAGCCGCTCCCGCCGTTCCTCGGCGTCGCGCCGTACGCCCCCGTCGGGGCGTTCGATCAGGTCGGAGAAGTCGTCCAGGTTCACGGAGGTCTGCCTCGCGGGTCGTCACGTCGGTTTCCGGTCCGGGCACCCGGCGGCGGGCCCCTGCCGGGAACAGTACCGGTCGGCCCGCGGGGGCCGATGTCCCGCGTACTGACGCCCCCTCACCCCCGCAGCACCACCGCCTGCCCCGCCACCACCAGCAGCACCTCCTCGCACTCGGCCGCCACCGCTGCGTTCAGCCGCCCCAGCTCGTCCCGGAACCGCCGTCCCGCCGGAGTCGCCGGGACCACCCCAGCACCCACCTCGTTGGTCACCAGCACCACCTGACGCCGGGTCCCGCGCACCGCCGCCACCAGCTCCGCGACTCGCGTCCGCAAGGCTTCCTCGCCGCCGTTGCGCCACCGCACGCCCTCCCAGGCGTCCACCCGGTCCATCGCGTCGGTCAGCCACAGCGACAGGCAGTCGATCAGCAGCGGCGGCCCGTCCGCGCCCAGGAGCTGCGCGAGCTCACAGGTCTCCTCGGTCCGCCACGCGCCCGGCCTGCGCTCCCGGTGCAGCCCCACCCGGGCCGCCCACTCCGGGTCCCCTTCGCGCCGCCCGCCGGTCGCCACGTACACCACCTCGGGGAACGTCTCAAGACGCCGCTCCGCCTCCAGCGACTTCCCCGACCGGGCGCCGCCCGTCACCAGCACCCGGCGCGGCACGTCCGGCACCACCGGGTACTCGCCCACCACCAGCGTCGTCCCGTCCGGCACCGCCCGCGCCCCGGCCGCCGCGAGGAGCCGCTCCAGCGCCGCACCCGGCGGGGCGTCGTGGTCCAGGTGGACCGCGATCACCTCGGTGGCCGGGCCGACGGCGCCGACCGCCCGCAGCCGCGCCACCGCGTCGGGCCGCCCGATCACATCGCAGACGACCAGGTCGTACGGCCGCTCGGCCCGCCCGTCGAGACCGGCGGGCGCCGCCCCCGGCGGCAGGTACAGCAGCCGCTCGCCGTCCGGGGAGCCCACCTCGTAACCGGTCCCCGGCGCGTCCATCGGTACCGCCCGCACCCGGTGCCCGCTGATCAGCGTCAGCACCTGGCCGTCCGGCACCCGCCCGGCCGGCGGCAGGGTGGGCGGCAGTTCCACGGCGGGCCCGTCGTGCGGATGGGTCAGCAGCACCTGGCGCACGGCGCCCAGCGAATGCCCCGCGCGGGCGGCGGCGAACACCGCTCCCGGGGTCAGGTCCAGCAGCAGCGCGTCGTCGATCAGCAGGGCGGTCGCGGCGCGCGCCCAGGGGCCACGGGCCGTCGCACACGCCGCACAGGGGCAGGAAGGGCGCGGGAGCCCGTCGGGGGCTCCGGTGCCGAGCAGAGTCAGTTCCACACCTTGATCCTCCCGTGTCCTCACGCCAGGTGCGCGCCCGGCTAGGCTTCGGGCAGCAACTGACCCGGGAGTCGGGCGTAACGCGACCCAGGAGGCGGACATGGCGTGGACGTGGCGGTTCGAGAAGTCCGACGGTACGGAGACGGAGCCGGCGCTGCAGCCGGAGGAGTTCACCACCCAGGGCGACGCGGAGTCCTGGATCGGTGAGTTCTGGAAGGAACTCCTGGAGGGCGGTGCCGCCCAGGTGACGCTCTTCGAGGACTCGACCAAGATCTACGGCCCGATGAGCCTGCAGGCCGACGGCGCTTGATGGGCTGAGGGAAGGGGCGGTACGGGGACTTTCCCGTACCGCCCCTTCCGCATGAACCCCTGCGAGGCTCCCTCAGATCTCCCCGAGCATGACCTCGGCCGTCCGGCTGTCGCCGTCCCGCGTGTACGTCACGGTCACCTTGTCGCCCGGCTTGTCGCCCGCCAGGGCCTCGGAGAGCGAGGTGATGGTGGTGACGGCCGTGTCGCCGATCTTCGTGATGATGTCCCCGGCCCGCAGTCCCGCCTCGTCCGCAGCCCCGCCCGGCTCCACACTCACCAACGCCACCCCGGCCGGCCGGTAGGAGTCGTCGACGACCGTACGGCCGGTGATGTTCAGCGCGGCCCGGCCCGAGTCGGTGACCCGGCCGTCCTTGATGATCTGGTCGGCGACCGTCCTCACCATCGAGACGGGGATCGCGAAGCCTATGCCCGGCGCCGCACTGTCGCCCATCTGCGGGTCCGTCGCCGCGAGGGTCGGGATGCCGATCACCTCGCTGTTCAGGTTGACCAGTGCCCCGCCGCTGTTGCCCGGGTTGATCGCCGCCGAGGTCTGCACCATGTCGGCGATCGTCGCACCCGTCCCCCCACCGGCCCGGCTCTCGCTGACGGTCCGGCCGAGCCCCGAGACGATGCCCTGGGTGACGCTGCTGGAGAGGCCGAGCGGCGAGCCCATCGCCATCACGATCTGCCCCACCTCGACCTTCTCCGCGTCGCCGAACTTCGCGGGCCTCAGGCCGTCGGGCACGTCGTCCACCTTGATGACCGCGAGGTCCTGCTCCGGGTAGGAGGAGACCAGCGAGGCGTTCAGCACCGCCTCCCCGGTGGCGACGGTGACCTTGAACTTCTTCTCATCGCCGATCACATGGGCGTTGGTGACGATATGGCCCTTGCCGTCGTAGACGATCCCGGAACCGAGGCTGTTCGACGCGTCGATCTGCACCACCGAGGGCAGTACGTCGTTGATGACCGCCCGGTAGGCGCTTTCCAGGTCGGCGGTGTCACGGGTCGCGGAGCCCTGGGCCGTACCGGAGGGACTGGCCTTGGGCGCGGGGGCCGCCGCAGGGTTCGCGCCGGAACAGCCGGCCGCCAGGGCGAGCGCGCAGAGACCCGCGGACAGGGGCAGCCGCAGGCGCCGTACGGAGCGGCGGGAGGGGGATGCGTCCATATCCGGAGTCTGGTGCCCCCACCCTTTCGGGTGCCTGTACTGATGGGCCGAACGAGACTCCCGCATCCCCTACCGCCTGCTAGCCGCGCACTCCGCACAGATGCAGCAGGGCCGCGACACCCCGGTAGGGATCGGTCCGCCCGGCCCGGTCCTCCAGGGTCAGCACCCGCTCCAGCTCCCCGGCGGGCAGCTCGGTCCCCTCGGCCACGTTGTCCGTGAAGACCCGGACCCCGTACCAGGCGTGCAACGGGGCGGCGATCCCGGCCAGGGTGGACCGCAGGGCGTCGAGGCGGTCGGCCCGCACGGTGAGGCCGAGGTCATTCGTGTACGTGGCCGAGTCGAAGGCCTCCAGGGCCGCACCGAACTCGCCGGTGAGGCCCGGGCGCATCGCCAGGCCGTCCGCGTTCCGTACGAGCAGCGAGAGCAGGCCGCCCGGCGCCAGCATCCGGGCCAGCCCGGCCAGCATCGGGTCCGGCTCCTCGACGTACATCAGGACGCCGTGGCAGAGCACCACGTCGAAGCTGCCCGGCAGGAAGTGCACGCCGGTCTCCCGGCCGTCCCCCTCGATCAGCTTGACCCGCTCGCGGATGCCCTCGGGCTCGGTCGCCAAGTCCTCGCGGGCCGCCCGCAGCAGCTCGGCGTCCGACTCCAGACCGGTCACCGAGTGACCGGCCCGCGCGAGACGCAGCGCCTGCACGCCCCGGCCCATGCCGACGTCCAGGATGCGCAGCCGCTGACCGACCGGGAACCGCCCGGCTATCTGCTCGTCCAGCTGCCGGGCGACGAGCTCCTGACGGACGGTGTCACGGACGCCACCGGGACCACGCACGCCGCCGGGACCACGTACGCCGTCGGTGGCACATACGCCGTCCTGGCTCGCCGGGCGGACCCCCGTGGAGCCGGAGATGTCCGTGCTCAGGGCCGCTCTCCGCGCTTGACCTGGGGCTTCGGGAGCCGCAGACGGCGCATCTGGAGCGTGCGCATCAGGCCGTAGGCGACGGCTCCGCGCTTGGGGGTGTCCGGGAAGCGCTCCCGCAGCTGCTTCTTCAGGCGGATCGACAGACCGACCGAGTCGATCACGATCAGGATGATCACACCCATCCACAGCAGCAGCGAGATGCTCTGGATGTTCTGCACCTGGATCACGCTGAGGATCAGGATGATCACGGCGAGCGGCAGGAAGTACTCGGCGATGCAGAAGCGCGAGTCCACGAAGTCGCGGACGAAGCGCCGCACCGGGCCCTTGTCGCGGACCGGGAGGTAGCGCTCGTCGCCCGAGGCGAGCGCCTCGCGCTGCCTGGCCAGGTCGGCACGGCGCGCTTCACGCTGGCGCTTCATGGCCGCCTTGCGGTCGGTCGGCGCGCTGGACGCGGCGCGTCGGCGCTGCGTCTGGGCCTCGCTGCGCTTGGGGGTGGGGCGACCTTTGGGAGCCTGCGGGTCGCGGGGCTGCTGGGAGAGGTCCGCCGTCACCTTGTCGGTGGGGGCCTTCTCTGTCTTGGCGCGGCTACGGAACACAAAACCCAAGGGTACGGGGTCGGCATGCGGGCTCGTGGACCCGGGCGGGAACGATCCGGCAACGGACGGCGTCCTGGTAAGCACCCCGACAGGGGCAGAAGGGGCGTTCGCCGCCGGTTTTCCTGGCCGTACCGGCAGTTTCCCCGGCGGCGCCGACGGTTTCCCTGACTGCCGTCTACACCCTGGGCGGGAGCGGTCGCGGGGGGCAGTCGTCCTTGGGGAGGAGCACATCGGGACTCGAACAGTGCGGTAATGGAGACAGGGCCCGTACTGTGGGTTCTATCGGGAGTGCTGGAGCTCAGTCCGTCAGAAGGGGGCGCGCGAAGCCCATGAGCGGTGTCATGAAGCGTATGGGGATGCTTTTCCGCGCGAAGGCAAACAAGGCCCTTGACCGGGCCGAGGATCCGCGCGAGACCCTGGATTACTCGTACCAGAAGCAGCTTGAGCTGCTTCAGAAGGTGCGCCGCGGCGTCGCCGACGTGGCGACGTCCCGCAAGCGGCTGGAGTTGCAGCTGAACCAGTTGCAGGGCCAGTCGTCCAAGCTGGAGGACCAGGGCCGCAAGGCGCTGGCGCTGGGCCGCGAGGACCTGGCGCGCGAGGCGCTGTCCCGGCGTGCCGCCCTTCAGCAGCAGGTCACCGACCTGGAGACGCAGCACACGACGCTGCAGGGCGAGGAGGAGAAGCTCACCCTCGCGGCCCAGCGGCTGCAGGCCAAGGTCGATGCCTTCCGCACCAAGAAGGAGACCATCAAGGCGACCTACACGGCGGCCCAGGCGCAGACCCGGATCGGCGAGGCCTTCTCCGGCATCTCCGAGGAGATGGGCGACGTCGGCCTGGCGATCCAGCGGGCCGAGGACAAGACGCAGCAGCTCCAGGCGCGAGCCGGCGCCATCGACGAGCTGCTCGCCTCCGGCGCCCTGGACGACCCGACCGGCACGGCGAAGGACGACATCGCCGCCGAGCTGGACCGGATCTCCGGCGGCTCGGATGTGGAGCTGGAGCTGCAGCGCATGAAGGCCGAGCTGGCCGGCGGCTCCTCGTCCTCACAGCAGGCGATCGAGGGCGGTGCCCAGGACGGCACGCAGCAGTCGCAGCAGTCCCCGCACAAGTTCGACAAGCAGTAGTGAGGGCGGCGTCATGATCGTACGGATCATGGGGGAGGGCCAGGTCAAGCTGGCCGACAGTCACTTCGTCGAACTCAACGAGCTCGACGACGTCCTGCTCAAGGAGATGGACAGCGGGGACGGCCCCGGCTTCCGCACCACGCTCCACGCGCTTCTCGACAAGGTGCGCGAGCTCGGCACTCCGCTGCCCGACGACTCCCTGGAGCCGTCGGAGCTGATCCTGCCGGCGCCCGACGCGACCCTCGAAGAGGTGCGCGCCATGCTCGGCGACGACGGGCTCATCCCGAACTAGACGACCGGCTCATCCCGGACCGGACGTACCTGCTCCACCAGCGCTCGCACACCTGTGCCCCGCACCCGGCCTGCCCGGTGCGGGGCACAGTGCTGCGATCACCCGCTCCTGCCTGTACGGTTCCGTGGTCGTATCGGCACACCGCGGAGACGGATCCGTAGGCGGCACGCCGTACCGTTGCTGGACGTGACCACCCTCCCCTCCGGGTTCGCGCGGGCCCGCCACTGGCTTCGGGACCACCCCCTCGCGTTCGACGCGACCCTGGCGTTCTGCGTCCTGATCGCGATGATCTGCGGTTCGTTCGCGGACCCGGGCGAGGGCCACGGGCCGACGTTCGGGACCCGTACCCCCGAGGCCTTCAGCGTGCTGCTGATGGTGCTGGCCGCCTCCACCCTCGTCCTGCGCCGACGGCGCCCCATGGCGGTCCTCGCGGTGACCGGCGTCCTCACGGCCACCGAGTACGTCTTCATGGACCCGCCGGCCCCGGTCGTGATGAGCACCGTCATCGCGCTCTACACCGTCGCCTCGCGCACCGACCGCCCCACCACCTGGCGGGTCGGCCTGCTGACCATGGGGATCCTCACGGTCGCCGCGATGGTCTTCGGCTCGACGCCCTGGTACAGCCAGGAGAACCTCGGCGTCTTCGCCTGGACCGGGATGGCGTCGGCCGGCGGGGACGCCGTACGCAGCAGGCGCGCCTTCGTCGACGCGATCCGGGAGCGCGCGGAGCGAGCCGAGCGCACCCGCGAGGAGGAGGCCCGCCGCCGCGTCGCGGAGGAGCGGCTGCGGATCGCCCGGGACCTCCACGACGTCGTCGCCCACCACATCGCCCTGGTCAACGTCCAGGCCGGGGTCGCCGCCCACGTCATGGACAAGCGCCCGGACCAGGCCAAGGAGGCGCTCGCCCACGTACGCGACGCCAGCCGCTCCGCGCTCAACGAACTCCGGGTCACCGTCGGGCTGCTGCGCCAGTCCGGCGACCCCGAGGCCCCCACCGAACCGGCCCCCGGCCTCGCGGTCCTGGACGAGCTGGTGGACACCTTCCGCAACGCCGGGCTCCCCGTCGAGGTGGCCGGCGCCGACCGGGGCCCCCGGCTCCCCGCCGCCGTCGACCTGGCCGCGTACCGGGTCATCCAGGAGGCCCTGACCAACGTACGCAAGCACGCGGGCGCCGGCGCGAAGGCGGAGGTGAGCGTCGTACGGGTCGGAAACACCGCCGAGATCACGGTGCTGGACAACGGCCGGGGGAGCGCCGCCGCGCACCCGGGTCCCGAGAGCGGCACCGGCGCCCCGGACGGCGGCGGCCACGGCCTCCTCGGCATGCGCGAACGGGTCACCGCACTCGGCGGCGCCCTCACGGCGGGGCCTCGCTACGGGGGCGGGTTCCGGGTCCATGCGATCCTGCCCATCGGGGCCCGCACGGGTGAGCCGGAACCGCCCGGCCCGGCGGCCGCGACGGGGGAGCGCCGATGACCCAGTCCGCAGAGACACCGCAGCCACCCATCAAGGTGCTGCTCGCCGACGACCAGGCGCTCCTGCGCAGCGCGTTCCGGGTGCTGGTGGACTCCGAACCCGACATGGAGGTCGTCGGCGAGGCGGCCGACGGGGCCCAGGCGGTGGAGCTGGCCCGGGAGACCGGCGCCGACGTGGTGCTGATGGACATCCGGATGCCGGGCACGGACGGGCTCGCCGCCACCCGCCTGATCAGCGCCGACCCGGCGCTGGCCGCGGTGCGGGTGGTCATGCTCACCACGTTCGAGGTCGACGAGTACGTGGTCCAGGCCCTGCGCGCCGGAGCCTCCGGCTTCCTCGGCAAGGGCGCGGAGCCCGACGAGCTGCTCAACGCGATCCGGATCGCGGCGGCGGGCGAGGCGCTGCTCTCCCCGGCGGCGACCAAGGGGCTGATCGCCACCTTCCTGGCCCAGGGCGGCAGTTCGGGGGAGGGGCCGGACAGCGCGGAGTACGCGGAACGGCTGGCCGCACTCACCGTGCGCGAGCGGGAGGTCCTCGTCCTGGTGGCGGGCGGCCACTCCAACGACCGGATCGCCGAGCGGCTGGCGGTCAGCCCGCTCACCGTCAAGACCCATGTGAACCGGGCGATGGCGAAGGTGGCGGCCCGGGACCGCGCCCAATTGGTGGTCATCGCGTACGAATCGGGCCTGGTACGCCCTCGGGTGGAGTGAGGCGGAGCCGGAGGCCGCGGAGGGTGGAGAGAGGGCGTACTCCACCTGCGGTATGCGCGGCATAAGAAAGCAGCCCGGGGACCGACGTCCGGGCGATCCGGGTCGGAGATCGTATAAGCGGGCGGGCTTGTCCCCGGCGCGGGCCCCCGGAACGGACTTTCGAATCCGGGTCCCCGCTTTCCCGCCCGTCCGTCTCGCACGCCACAGAAGAGAGACCCACCCATGTCCTGGCTGTCCAGATTCAGCCTCGCGCAGCGGGCCCTGATCGGGCTGATCTCGATCGTCGCGCTCGTCTTCGGCGCGATTGCGATCCCGCAGCTCAAGCAACAGCTGCTGCCCACCATCGAACTTCCGATGGTCTCGGTGCTCGCCCCCTACCCGGGTGCGTCCCCCGACGTGGTGGAGAAGCAGGTCGTCGAGCCGCTGGAGAACTCCCTCAAGGCCGTCGACGGCGTCGAGGGCATCACCTCCACCGCCAGCGAGGGCAACGCCCTCATCATGGCGACCTTCGACTTCGGCGACGAGGGCACCAAGCAGCTCGTCGCGGACATCCAGCAGGCGGTGAACCGGGCCCGCGCCCAGCTGCCCCCGACAGTCGACCCGCAGGTCATCGCCGGTTCCACGGACGACATCCCCACCGTGGTCCTCGCCGTCACCTCCGACAAGGACCAGCAGGCGCTCGCCGCCCAGCTGGACCGCACGGTCGTTCCCGCCCTCCAGGACATCGAGGGAGTCGGCCAGGTCACGGTGGACGGAGTCCAGGAACTCCAGGTCTCCGTCGTCCCCGACGACAAGAAGCTCGCCGCGGCCGGCCTGAACGCGGGCGCGCTCGCCCAGGCGCTCCAGGCGGGCGGCGCCACGCTGCCGGCCGGCTCCTTCTCCGAGGCCGGTAAGAACCGCACCATCCAGGTCGGCGGCGGCTACACCTCGCTGCAGCAGATCGAGGACCTCCAGGTCGTTGCGAAGGACCCGGCGGGTGCCTCCGACGGACCGGGCAAGCCGGTGCGGATCGGTGACGTCGCCGAGGTGAAGCAGGAGCCGTCCACCGCGGTCTCCATCACCCGGACGAACGGCCGGCCCAGCCTCGCGGTGATGGCCACGATGGACAAGGACGGCAGCGCCGTCGCCATCTCGGACGCCGTCCAGGACAAGCTCCCCGACCTCCGTAAGGACCTCGGAGCGGGTGCCGAGCTGACCGTGGTCTCCGACCAGGGCCCGGCCGTCTCCAAGTCGATCTCCGGTCTCACCACCGAGGGCGCGCTCGGCCTGGTCTTCGCGGTCCTGGTGATCCTGGTCTTCCTCGCCTCGATCCGCTCGACCCTGGTCACCGCGGTCTCCATCCCGCTCTCGGTCGTCCTCGCGCTGATCGTGCTGTGGACCCGCGACCTGTCGCTGAACATGCTGACGCTCGGCGCGCTGACCATCGCGATCGGCCGGGTCGTCGACGACTCGATCGTGGTCCTGGAGAACATCAAGCGGCACCTCGGCTACGGCGAGGAGCGCCACGCGGCGATCATCACCGCGGTCAAGGAGGTGGCCGGAGCGGTCACCTCCGCCACCCTCACCACCGTCGCCGTGTTCCTGCCGATCGGGCTGGTCGGCGGCATGGTCGGCCAGCTCTTCGGCTCCTTCTCGCTGACCGTCACCGCCGCGCTCCTGGCCTCGCTGCTGGTCTCGCTGACAGTGGTCCCGGTCCTCTCCTACTGGTTCCTGCGCGCCCCCAAGGACACCCCCGAGGACGCGACGGAGGCCCGCCGCCTGGCAGAGGAGAAGGAGGCGGCGAGCAAGCTCCAGCGCCTGTACGTCCCGGTCCTGCGCTTCGCGACCCGCCGCCGGGTCACCAGCCTGGTCATCGCCGCCGCGGTGCTCATCGCCACCTTCGGCATGCTCCCGCTGCTCAAGACCAACTTCTTCGACGCGGGCGAGCAGGAAGTCCTCACCGTCAAGCAGGAACTGGCCCCCGGCACCAGCCTCCAGGCAGCCGACGAGGCGGCCCGCAAGGTCGAGAAGGTCCTCACCGACGACAAGGGCGTCAAGGACTACCAGGTCACCGTCGGCTCCTCCGGCTTCATGGCGGCCTTCGGCGGCGGTACGGGCTCCAACCAGGCGTCCTACCAGGTCACGCTGAAGGACGCGGCGGACTACGAGGACGCCCAGGACCGTATCGACGCGGCCCTCGGCAAGCTCGACGGCATCGGCGACACCACCATCGCCGCGGGCGACGGCTTCGGCTCCCAGGACCTCAGCGTCGTCGTCAAGGCGTCCGACGGGGACGTCCTCAAGAAGGCCGCCGAGGCGGTCCGTACCGAGGTCGCCACCATCAAGGACGTCACCGACGTCCAGAGCGACCTGGCGCAGAGCATCCCGCGCATCTCGGTCACGGCCGACGACAAGGCGGCCGCCGCCGGATTCGACTCCACCACGCTGGGCGGCATCGTCGCCGGAGCCGTACGCGGCACCCCGGCCGGCAGCGCGACGCTGGATGACACCGAGCGCGACATCGTCATCAGATCGGCCCGCCCGACGGCCACCATGGCCGAACTGAAGGCCCTGCCGCTCGGCCCGGTCAAGCTCGGCGACATCGCCACGGTCGAACTGGTTCCCGGACCGGTCTCGATGACCCGCATCGACGGCCAGCGGGCGGCGACCATCACCGCCAAGCCCGTCGGCGACAACACGGGCGCGATCAGCGCGGCCCTCGCCACGAAGATCGACGCGCTGGACCTCCCCGAGGGCGCCACCGCCACCATCGGCGGCGTCACGGAGGACCAGAACGAAGCCTTCGCCAAGCTCGGCCTCGCCATGCTGGCGGCCATCGCGATCGTCTTCATGCTGCTGGTGGCCACCTTCCGGTCGCTCGTGCAGCCGCTGATCCTGCTGGTCTCGGTCCCGTTCGCGGCGACCGGCGCCATCGGCCTCCTGCTCATCACGGGCACCCCGCTGGGCGTCCCCGCGATGATCGGCATGCTGATGCTCATCGGCATCGTGGTCACCAACGCGATCGTGCTGATCGACCTGATCAACCAGTACCGCTCGCGAGGCCTCGGCATCGTGGAAGCCGTGGTCGAGGGCGGCCGCCACCGCTTCCGCCCGATCCTGATGACGGCGCTCGCGACCATCTTCGCGCTGCTCCCGATGGCTCTCGGTGTCACCGGGGAGGGCGGCTTCATCGCGCAGCCGCTGGGCGTCGTGGTGATCGGCGGCCTGATCAGCTCCACGCTGCTGACGCTGCTGCTGGTCCCGACGCTGTACGCGATCGTCGAACTCCGCAAGGAACGCCGCGCCGGGAAGAAGGCCGCCAGGCGGGCGGCCAAGGCAGGCGTCCCGGCGGAGCCGGAGCCGGAGGAGGCGAAGGAGACCCAGCGTTCGGGCGTGTAGCCGCCTGCGGTACGGAGAAGGGGCCTGTCCCACGCGGGTGCGTGGGACAGGCCCCCGCGCGTCGTGCTACTTGAGCGAGGAGACGAACGCGCCCCAGGCGGCAGCCGGAATGACGAGCGCCGGTCTGGCGGGGTTCCCATGGGTGACCGCGATGCGTCGATCTCGACAAGGGCGGCGCCATGGCCGCGGACCGGGGCTTGCCTGACACTGCTCAGACGAGAAGCGGCGGCGGGCTCGCCATTGCGACGGCCGAGCACCGCGTGCGCCGCCGGTCAGAGCGTGTCACGGCCGGTAGATCATTTCGATCAGGCCCCCGGTGATCAGAACCCACGCTCCCATGCCCAACAGCCACCACGACTCACTGGCAGCCCCGGCCGCCAGGAGAAGCACGGCGGCCAGAAACAGCGTGTACTCGGTGCGCCGCAGACCCCGGGTGAGATCCGGGCCCTTCACCCGAGCGGCCGCAGCGTCGGCACAGACCGGTGAGAGGTTCGGAGACGGAGGCCGCTTCGGGGTCGCATGGCGCAAGCGTAGACACGGCGCAGGGCGAACGGCAGGGCCTGCTGTCGAAAACGGTGTCAGGGTTGTCTATCGTCTACCAGTGCGAACAATTGGGGTGCCCGTCCGCAGGGCGGAGGGCTTGTCGTGGTGAGGCGGCGGTGGCCGCGCCTTCGGCATCCGGCGCAGGTGGTCGTGGCCGGCTTCGCCACAGCGATCGCTGCCGGGACCGGGCTGCTGATGCTGCCGGGGGCCAAGGCCGGGCCCGGTGGTGCCGGTGTGCTGGAGGCGTTGTTCACCTCCACCTCCGCGGTGTGTGTGACCGGTCTGATCGTGGTCGACACCCCCGGCTACTGGACCGGATTCGGCCAGGCCGTGATCCTGGGGCTCATCCAGGTGGGCGGCTTCGGCATCATGACCTTCGCCTCCCTGCTGGTTCTGCTGGTCTCCCACCGCATCGGCCTCAAAGCGCGGATGACGGCCGCTGCGGAGACCAAGACCCTGGGCCTGGGCGACGTCCGCTCGGTCGTGACCGGTGTGGTCAAGGTCAGTCTCCTGCTGGAGGCCGTCACCGCCCTGGCACTGGCTCTGCGGTTCGCGATCGCCTACGACGAGCCCTGGCCACGAGCGGCATGGCTGGGTCTCTTCCACGCCGTCTCGGCGTTCAACAACGCCGGCTTCGCCCTGTACTCCGACAGCCTGATGGGCTTCGTCACCGACCCGTGGATCTGCCTGCCCATCGCGCTGGCCGTCATCGCCGGCGGACTGGGCTTCCCCGTCCTGTTCGAGCTGCGCCGCCGGTTCCGCAAACCGCGCGGCTGGTCCCTGCACACCAAGATCGTGCTGTGGGCCACCGGCGTCTTCCTGGTCGGCGGCAGCGCCTTCATCACCGCGCTCGAATGGTCCAACCCCGCCACCCTCGGCCGCCTGCACGTGCCGGGGAAGCTGCTGGCCGGGTTCTTCCAGGGCGTCATGCCGCGTACCGCCGGGTTCAACAGCATCGACACCTCCCAGATGAACCCCGCGAGCTGGCTGGGCACCGACGTGCTCATGTTCATCGGCGGAGCCAGCGCCGGCACCGCCGGCGGCATCAAGGTCACCACCTTCGCCGTGCTGTTCTTCGTCATATACGCCGAGATCCGCGGCGAAGGCGCGGTCAACATCTTCCACCGCCGCCTCCACGGCGACCTCCAGCGCCAGGCCCTCACCGTCGTGCTGCTGTCCGTGGCGGCCGTCGCCATCACCACCGTGGCCTTCATGGTCTTCTCCGACCACACCCTGGACGAGTCACTGTTCGAGGTCACCTCCGCGTTCGCCACCGTCGGCCTGTCCACCGGCATCACCGCCGACCTGGCCCCCGGCCTGCAGCTCCTGCTGATCGCGCTGATGTTCATCGGCCGGCTCGGCCCCATCACGGTCGCCTCCGCACTCGCCCTGCGCACCCGCCACCGCCTGTACGACCTCCCCGAGGAGAGACCCATCATTGGCTAGGAAACCCAACCCCAAGAAACGACGTACGGAATCGCGGAGCTCCGTCGTCGTCATCGGCCTGGGCCGCTTCGGCCGCGCCCTGGCCCTCGAACTCGTCGACGAGGACACCGAAGTCCTCGGCATCGACGAGAACGCCGAAGTCGTCCAAGCTGTCTCCGGCTCCCTCACCCACGCCGTTCGGGCCGACTCCACCAAGGAGGACGCCCTGCGCCAGCTCGGCGTCCACGAGTTCGACCGCGCGGTCGTCGCCATCGGCACGGACCTGGAAGCCAGCATCCTCACCGCCTCGCTGCTGATCTCCTTCGGCATCGAGAACGTCTGGGCCAAGGCCATCAGCGAGGCCCACGGCCGCATCCTCAACCAGCTCGGCGTCCACCACGTCGTCTACCCCGAACACGACATGGGCCAGCGCGTCGCCCACCTCGTACGAGGCCGCATGCTCGACTACATCGAGTTCGAAGACGACTTCGCCATGGTCAAGACCAATCCGCCCGCCGACATCATCGGCCTCCCCCTGGCCAACAGCGCCGTCCGCACCCGCTACGGCATCACCGTCGTCGCCATCAAGCGCCCCGGCGAGGGCTTCACCTACGCCACCCCCGAAACCATTGTGGAAACGGACGACACCATCATCGTCGCCGGACGCACCCGGGCAACCGAACGCTTCAGCGAACTGCAGTAAGACCTGCCCCCGGCACCGGCCCCAGCTCACAGGGGGCCCGGGTAGAGGCCCCTCGAACCTCGGACGTCCCCGCCGAGCGCCCGGATGATCCGGAGCCACGTCCGCCCCCGCGGATCGGGGGCGGCGGACGCTCAGCGCGACGGCCCCCGCACCAGCCGGGCGCGGGTCTCCGGCCGTCGCCGCCGCCTCGCCGCCCGGCACCTCGGCGTTCTTGGACCAGAAGGCGCGCGACCGGGGCCAGTTGGGCGCGAACATCCAGGTGCTGACGAGGTCCAGGGCCTCCGGCGCCACGGCGAGCCGGTCCGGTGCGGAGGTGACGGTCTCCGCCTCCCACGCCGTGGGGAAGGACCAGTCCGGCCGGGCAGCGCCGGACCCGCACGCGAAAGCCCCGGTATGCCGACCTGCGGCATACCGGGGCTCCCGGCGGTGGACGCGGCAGCCGTTACGGCAGCGCCAGCATCCGCTCCAGCGCGAGCTTCGCGTACTTCTCCGTCTCCGGGTCGACCTCGATCCGGTTGACCAGCTTGCCCTCGGCCAGCGACTCCAGGGTCCAGACCAGGTGCGGCAGGTCGATCCGGTTCATCGTCGAGCAGAAGCAGACCGTCTTGTCGAGGAAGGCGATCTCCTTGCCCTCCGAAGCGAAACGGTTCGCCAGGCGGCGGACCAGGTTCAGCTCCGTGCCGATGGCCCACTTCGAGCCGGCCGGGGCCGCTTCCAGGGCCTTGATGATGTACTCCGTCGAGCCGACGTAGTCCGCCGCGGCCACGACCTCGTGCTTGCACTCCGGGTGGACCAGCACGTTGACCCCGGGCATCCGCGCCCGGACGTCCTCGACCGACTCGACCGAGAAGCGGCCGTGGACCGAGCAGTGGCCGCGCCACAGGATCATCTTCGCGTTCCGCAGCTGCTCGGCGGTGAGGCCACCGTTCGGCTTGTGCGGGTTGTAGAGGACGCAGTCCTCCAGGCTCATCCCCATGTCCCGCACCGCCGTGTTGCGGCCCAGGTGCTGGTCGGGGAGGAAGAGGATCTTCTCGCCCTGCTCGAAGGCCCACTCCAGAGCCCGCTTCGCGTTGGACGACGTACAGATCGTGCCGCCGTGCTTGCCGGTGAAGGCCTTGATGTCGGCGGAGGAGTTCATGTACGAGACGGGCACCACCTGATCGGCGACCCCGGCCTCCGTCAGCACGTCCCAGCACTCGGCGACCTGCTCGGCGGTGGCCATGTCGGCCATCGAACAGCCCGCCGCCAGGTCCGGCAGCACGACCGCCTGGGCGTCCGTGGTCAGGATGTCCGCGGACTCGGCCATGAAGTGCACACCGCAGAAGACGATGTACTCCGCCTCCGGGCGCGCGGCCGCGTCACGGGCGAGCTTGAACGAGTCGCCGGTGACGTCCGCGAACTGGATGACCTCGTCGCGCTGGTAGTGGTGGCCGAGGACGAAGACCCTGTCCCCGAGCTTCTCCTTCGCCGCACGGGCGCGGGCGACCAGGTCCGGGTCGGAGGGGGAGGGGAGGTCGCCCGGGCATTCGACGCCTCGCTCGCTCCTCGGATCGGCCTCGCGGCCGAGCAGCAGCAGCGCGAGGGGTGTCGGCTGTACGTCCAGGGGCTGGGCCGTGGTCACGTCACGCACCCTTTCTTCTCTGCGTTCTGCTCTGCGCTTCTGCGAACGCGCCTTTTCGTCTATTTGACGTTATCTATCATAGCTCCTTCGTGTCACTTTGACGATGCCGATAGCGTCGATGTGACGCATCCCCCGGGCGGCCGGGTGTGCGAGCATGAAAAGGAACAGACAAGCGCTTGGCCCGGAATGAATCCGCGGTTGAGGCGGTTGAACCGTCGGCAAGCAGTCCGTACAACCCGGGAGAGAAGCAGATGTCCGTATCGGACGAGACCACCACCGTGAGCGACGGCATCCTCCTGTCCGACGCCGCCGCAGCCAAGGTCAAGGGCCTGCTGGAGCAGGAAGGCCGCGAGGACCTGGCCCTGCGCGTCGCCGTCCAGCCCGGCGGTTGCTCGGGCCTGCGCTATCAGCTCTTCTTCGACGAGCGTTCGCTCGACGGCGATGTCGTCAAGGACTTCGACGGCGTCAAGGTCGTCACCGACCGCATGAGCGCCCCGTACCTGGGCGGCGCCTCGATCGACTTCGTCGACACCATCGAGAAGCAGGGCTTCACGATCGACAACCCGAACGCGTCCGGCTCCTGCGCCTGCGGCGACTCGTTCAGTTAACCGCCGCAAGAGCGGAGACGTACGAGGGCGGCCCCGGGAGCGATTCCCGGGGCCGCCCTCGCATGCCCTTCGGCTCAGCTGCGCGGCACCGTCGCCCCGCTCTCCGCGTCGATCACCGTCCGGTCGCCCAGCGGCTTCTCCAGCGTCACCGTCCGCTTCAGCTCCTTGGCGATCATGATGCAGGCGCCGCCCTTCTGCGGCTTCTCCGTGATGGTGATGCGCACCTGCCCCGGGCTCTCCTCGGCGCTCGCCGTGTACGTGGAGCACACGCCGCCCCAGAAGGTCACCTCCAGCGTCCGGCCGTCGGCCGCGTACGAGGTCGCCTTCCGGTCGCCCGAGGGCGTCGGGGCCGTGGGCTTCTCGACGAACTCCGGCGCCACCGCGATCTGCGTGACCGTGCTCTCCGGCCCGCCCGTCCCCTGGCGGACGTGGAACAGCCACGACGGTACGAGGGTCTGGCGGCCGTCCACGTACTGGAGGGCCAGGCCGAACACCGCCTCCTCGACCGTCTGGGTCACCGGCGCCCGCTTGCCGTTCGACGGCACGCACTGCGGGTCCGAGGGGGTCGGCTCACCCTCCAGCGGTACGGGGGTGGCGCAGCCGCCGATGTCCTTGCCGCCGTCCCCCTTGGCCTTGCCCGCCTCGTTGAGCTGCTTGAGCGCCGCGTCGGCCCCGATGACCGGGTAGGTGGCGCCCTTCTCCAGCGCCTTCAGCTGCCCGCTGCCCCCGGCCACCTTGCCGTCCGGGCCGATCTGCACCCCGGTCGACCAGCCGTACGTCGGCAGCCCGTCCACCTTCGGGTCCGCGTTCACCACGCGTACGTCGCCCATGAGCTGGCCCGCGTTCAGTGCCGCGTCGTCCTGGCCGACGGCCTTGAGCACGGGCACCGCGGCGGCCTTCGCGGCCTTCTCGCTCACCGGCTGCCCGTCCGCCTCCGGCGGGCTCTGGTTCGCGCACATCTTGCCCGGGTCGCAGGGCTTCGATGGGGTGGTGCGGGCGAAGGTCCAGGTGCCCGGCGCCTGCTTGGTGACCTTCAGGAGCGCGCCGGGCCCGTCCTCGTCGCCGACCACCCAGGACGCGTCCACGGTCCGCGGGGTCCCCGGGATGCCGAGCGCCTTCGCCAGCCGGGCCACCTCCGCCGACGCGACCGTGCCCGTGGCGCGGTGCACCGCCGCCTCGTCCGGGCCGTCGGGAAGGTGCCCCGCCGCCCGGTAGACCACGGGCGGACCGTTCGGGTCCGGCTCACCCGGGGCGATGCCCGGGGGTGGCGTGCTCGGGTCGCCGGGCGTGGCCGGGGCCGCCTCGGCGGCGTCCAGGGCCAGCACGGGGGCCCGGTCGCGGGCGGAGCTGTCCGCCGCGCCGCCGTCGCCGGAAGCGGTGGAGGCCCAGTAGGCCCCGCCGCCCCCGGCCAGCAGCACCGCTGCCGCCACCGAGGCCACCGCGAGCGGCGGACGCCGCCGCCGGGGGCCGGTCACGTCGTTGTCGGGTCGCTCGGTGCTCACCGGATCGCTCCTTCGACTGCGTTGCCGTCGCGTTCACTACCGCGTGCCCCCGGACGGGGACACCGGTGGGACGGAGCGGAGGGAGATGCGGTTCCCGTGCCGGAGGAGCATGCGGGTCTCCCGTGCCGGCGGCTGCGGCTCCCGTGCGGCCGCCGCCCTCAGTCCCCGTACTCGGACATCGCGTCGATGAGCCGCGCCGACGCGGGCGGCACCGTCACTCCGTGGATCAGGGACGGCTTCACCGGTGCGGTTGCGGCCTTCTTGGGCGCGGCCCAGTGCGGAGCCATGCGCGCGCAGTCCCCGCGCAGCTCGGCCAGGCTCACTTCGGACTCTCGCGATGCGGTGTGGTTCGACATATCCGCACCGTAGTCACGGTCACGCTCAGGTAGAAAGCCCTACTATCGGGTAGTTTTCCCTATTCCCGCCCGGAGAGCTCACCCGGTAGCGTGGACTGTCACGCCGTCCCGGAGGGCGCACCTCGGCCCTTCGCCTTCCGCAGGAGAAGCCTCCCCGTGCGTATCGCAGTCACCGGCTCCATCGCCACCGATCACCTCATGACCTTCCCCGGCCGCTTCGCCGACCAGCTGGTCGCGGATCAGCTGCACACGGTCTCCCTCTCCTTCCTGGTCGACAACCTCGATGTGCGCCGGGGCGGTGTCGCCGCCAACATCTGCTTCGGCATGGGTCTGCTCGGCACCAAGCCGATCCTCGTCGGGGCCGCGGGCTCCGACTTCGACGAGTACCGCGCCTGGCTCGACCGGCACGGCGTCGAGACCGCGTCGGTCCGGATCTCCGAGGTCCTGCACACCGCCCGCTTCGTCTGCACCACCGACGCCGACCACAACCAGATCGGCTCCTTCTACACGGGCGCGATGAGCGAGGCCCGCCTCATCGAGCTGAAGAGCGTCGCGGACCGCGTGGGCGGCCTCGACCTGGTCTCGATCGGCGCGGACGACCCGGAGGCGATGCTCCGCCACACGGAGGAGTGCCGCTCGCGGAGCATCCCGTTCGCCGCGGACTTCTCGCAGCAGATCGCGCGGATGAACGGCGACGAGATCCGCATCCTGCTGGACGGCGCCACGTACCTCTTCGCCAACGAGTACGAGAAGGGGCTCATCGAGTCCAAGACCGGCTGGAGCGACGAGGAGATCCTCTCCAAGGTCGGCCACCGCGTCACCACGCTCGGCTCCCGCGGTGTCCGGATCGAGCGGGTCGGCGAGCCCGTCATCGAGGTCGGCTGCCCCGAGGAGGACACCAAGGCCGACCCGACCGGCGTCGGCGACGCCTTCCGGGCCGGGTTCCTCTCCGGTCTCGCCTGGGGCGTCGGGCTGGAGCGGGCCGCCCAGGTCGGCTGCATGCTCGCCACCCTGGTCATCGAGACGGTCGGTACCCAGGAGTACACCCTGCGCCGCACCAACTTCATGGACCGCTTCACCAAGGCGTACGGCCACGAGGCCGCCGCCGAGGTCCAGCAGCACCTGAAGTAGCGCACCGCTCAGCACCTGAAGCAGCGCACCCGCTCAGCTGAGCCGGCGGACCACATAGGCCGAACCCCGGTCCGCCGGCTCCTCGCCCACGTACTCCTGCTCGCGCATCTCGCACCAGGCGGGGATGTCCAGCCGCGCCGCCTCGTCGTCGGCGAGCACGGTCACCGTGGCGCCCACCGGTACTTCCCCGATCACCTTTGCGAGCTCGATCACCGGGACCGGGCAGCGCCGGCCGAGCGCGTCCACCACCAGGGAGGCGTCCGGCGCGGGGGCGCGGGGCGCCGACACCGGGGCGCCGAGCCGCTCCCGTACCTCCGCGACCACCCCGGGCAGCACCTCCAGGAACCGGTCCACGTCCGTCTCCGCCGTGCCCAACGGCAGCGAGACCCGGACGTTCCCCTCCGACAGCACACCCATCGCCTTCAGTACATGGCTCGGCTCCAGCGTGCTGCTGGTGCAGGACGAACCGGACGATACGGAGAAACCGTGCCGGTCCAGCTCGTGGAGGAGGGTCTCCCCATCGACATAGAGACAGGAGAAGGTGACCAGATGCGGCAACCGCCGCTCCGGATCGCCCACCACCTCCACATCGCCCACCCGCTCGGCCACGACCGACCGGATCCGGCCGACCAGCGCCCGCAGCCGCACCGCCTCGGCCGCCGCCTCGTCCCGTACCGCGCGCAGCGAGGCCGCCGCCGCCACGATCGCTGGCAGGTTCTCGAACCCCGGTGCCCGGCCCGACTCCCGCTCCCCGGCGGGGCCTTGCGGCGCGAACCGCACCCCCTTGCGTACCGCGAGCAGCCCCACCCCGGCCGGCCCGCCCCACTTGTGCGCGCTCGCCGTCAGCAGCGACCAGCCGCCCGCCACCGGCCCCCACCCCAGCGACTGGGCGGCGTCCACCAGCAGCGGCACCCCCGCCTCGGCACAGAGCGCGGCCACCTCCTCCACCGGCTGCTCGGTCCCCACCTCGTGGTTGGCCGACTGGAGGCAGGCCAGCGCGGTGTCGGGTCGCAGCGCTCCGGCGTACGTTGCCGGGTCCACCGCCCCCGACCGCTCCACCGGCACCTCGGTGAACGAACCACCCGCCGCCTCGTGGGCCGCCGCCGCATGGAGCACCGAGGAATGCTCGACCGCCGAGAGGGCCAGATGGCGGCCGACACGCCGACGCCCCGAAAGAGCTCCGGCAATTCCGGCGTGGACGGCGGTGGTCCCCGAAGAGGTGAAGACCAACTCGTCCGGACGGCAGCCGACGGCGTCCGCGGCGGCCTCCCGCGCGGCGTCCAGCAGCAACCGGGCGCGCCGCCCCTCGCGGTACAGGCGGGCGGGGTCGGCCCAGCCCTCGTCCAGCGCGGCAAGCAGCGCCTGGCGTGCGACGGGGTGCAGGGGGGCGGCGGAGGCGGCGTCGAAGTAGGGCACACCGCCACGCTAGTCCGCAGCCGGTTCCGCCCCGCCGCCACCCGCCCGCCCCGGCCGGGGGAGAGGGCGTCAGATGGCCCCCGGAGGCCCCGATTCCACCCCTTCGGGGAGTCGGGCGGCGCGTTGGGCACCCTCCCCGCGCGACCCCAAATAGCGTCCAGTAGGGTTTGGTCCGCATAAACATCCAAACCCCTGCCCGCGACAGGGACGGCGACCGACCAGAGAGACGGGCGCGCCGACCGTGCGGGCGAGACTCTCGGGAAGGCGCTACGTGAGTCCCAACGGCTCCGACCGCTCGTCGCGGCGCCCGATGCGGCGGAAGCTGCCGCAGGTGCTGACTGCGGGCCTGGTCCTGGCGACGGCCTCCGGTTGTTCATACAACTGGGAGGATTTCCCCCGCCTCGGTATGCCCACTCCGGTGACGGAAGAGGCCCCTCGGATCCTCTCCCTCTGGCAAGGCTCGTGGGCGGCAGCGCTCGTCACGGGTGTCCTTGTCTGGGGGCTGATCCTCTGGAGCGTCTTCTTCCACCGGCGTAGCCGCACCAAGGTGGAGGTACCTCCGCAGACCAGGTACAACATGCCCATCGAGGCGTTGTACACAGTGGTTCCCCTCATCATCGTCTCGGTGCTCTTCTACTTCACCGCGCGTGATGAGTCGAAGCTCCTCGAGCTCTCCGACAAGCCCGCCCACACCGTCAACGTGGTCGGCTACCAGTGGAGCTGGGGCTTCAACTACATCGAGAAGGTGGAAGGCCAGCCCGCTGCGGGCAACGAGATCCCCAAGGAACTCGACGCCATCCCCAAGAAGTACCAGGAGGACTTCCCGAAGGACGCCACCGGCGTCTACGACGCGGGCATCCCCGGGACGCGCAACCCCCAGAACGGCAACCCGGGGCCGACCCTGTGGCTGCCGAAGGGGGAGAAGGTCCGCTTCGTCCTCACTTCGCGTGACGTCATCCACTCCTTCTGGGTGGTGCCGTTCCTCATGAAGCAGGACGTCATCCCGGGCCACACCAACGTCTTCGAGGTCACTCCCAACCGGGAGGGCACCTTCATGGGCAAGTGCGCAGAGCTCTGCGGCGTCGACCACTCCCGGATGCTCTTCAACGTCAAGGTCGTCTCCCCGGAGCGGTACCAGCAGCACCTCAAGGAGCTGGCTGAGAAGGGTCAGACGGGCTACATGCCGGCAGGCATCGAGCAGACCGACCCGGCCAGGAATTCGGAGAAGAAGCAACTGTGAGCATCCTCAACGAACCTCAGGGTGCGGCACCGGCAGACGACTCGTACGAGGACGAGCTGCCCGTGCGCCGCAAGCAGCCGGGAAATGTCGTCGTCAAGTGGATGACCACCACTGACCACAAGACGATCGGCTCGCTCTACCTGGTCACGTCGTTCGCCTTCTTCATCATCGGCGGACTCATGGCGCTCTTCATGCGCGCCGAGCTCGCTCGTCCCGGCACGCAGATCATGTCGAACGAGCAGTTCAACCAGGCGTTCACGATGCACGGCACGATCATGCTGCTGATGTTCGCGACGCCGCTGTTCGCCGGATTCGCGAACTGGATCATGCCGCTGCAGATCGGCGCGCCCGACGTGGCGTTCCCGCGGCTGAACATGTTCGCGTACTGGCTGTACCTCTTCGGCTCGCTCATCGCGGTCGCCGGGTTCCTCACGCCGCAGGGCGCCGCCGACTTCGG